>JAEWWF010000238.1 GCA_023396465.1 Pseudomonadota bacterium | reverse complement strand
CCGCAGAACTACGTGGTCTTTCCCGAGGTGATCTCGAAGGAACCGCTGTCCGTCGCCGTGCGCGACGACGACCGTCTGTGGTTCGACGCCGTGCAATGGACCCTGTTCGCCCTTATCGCCGCCGAGGAACTGGGTATCACCGCCGCCAACGCCGCCACGTTGCACGCCACCGCCACCCACCCCGAAGTGCGCCGCCTGCTGGGGGCGGAAGGCGACGTCGGCGCCGCCCTCGGCCTGGATGCCGGCTGGGGCTTGCGTGCAATCACCGCCGGCGGCAACTATGGCGAGATTTTCGCCGCCACCCTCGGCGACGGCAGCCGCTTCGGCCTGACACGCGGCGCCAATGCCCTGTGGAACCAAGGTGGCCTGATCTACGCGCCGCCGTTCCGCTGACGGCGGCGGACGTTTTCAGTAGCCGCTGGCGCGGTCGACCAGATTGAGGGGCGGACGGCCATCCTCCAGCCGCTTGATGTTGGCGACGATCTGCTTGCAGGCCTCGAACGGAATGGTCTGGGCGGCGATGTGGGGTGTCACCGTCACCGCCGGGAGGTGGCGGTAGGGATGGTCGGCCGGCAGCGGCTCCTGCTCGAAAGCATCCAGCAAGGCGCCGCGAAGGTGGCCGCTGTCAAGCGCCGCCAGCAGGTCGGCCTCGACGATGTGGGCACCGCGGGCGGCATTGACCAGACAGGCGCCGGCCGGCAGGGCCGCCAGGGTCTCGGCATTGATCACGCCACGGGTTTCCGGCGTCAGCGGCAACAGGTTGACCAGGATATCGGTACGGCCAAGGAAGCGCGGCAGGATGTCGCGCCCCGAGACCGTGCTCACCCCCTCCACCTCGCGGGGGGAGCGGCTCCAGCCCATCACCTTGAAGCCCAGGCCGGCGATCCCCTGCGCCACCGCCGAGCCCAGCGCCCCCAGGCCAAGCACGCCGACACGGCGGTCGGCGGCGGCCTTGAAGGGGCGCGGTGCCCAGGCGCCGGCGGTCTGGTCGCGGCGGTACAGGTCCATGGCGCGGTGGAAATGCAGCACGCCGTAAAGGCAATACTCCACCATCTGCGGCCCCATGCCGGCATCGGCCAGCCGCATGAGCGGCAGGTCGGCCGGCAAGGTCGGGTCGCGCAGGATGGCATCCACCCCGGCGCCCAGATTGAAGATGCCGCGCAGATTGGGGAAGCGGCCCAACTCGCCCGGCGGCGGCTGCCACACCACGGCATAGAGCACCTGCTCGCGCGGGCCGGTCTCGGGCCAGACGTGAACGTCCAGATCGGGCAGCGCCGAGGCCAGCAGGGCGGCGTACTCGGCCGCCGCCTCGGCGCCTTCCTCGGTCAGAATGACGATGCTCATGCCGAAAGCTCCCCGGCTGCAAGAGATGAAAGACGCTGACGCAGGGCGTCGGGCAGGGGCACCGCCTTGCCCGCTTTCAGGTCGGACAGCACCACGGCGCTGGTGGCGGTGGCGATGCAGGTCTCGCCGACGAACAGCCCCTGCCCCACCGTCACCGATTTGGTGCCGACCCGCAGCACCGCCGTGCCCACATCCACCACGCCGGGATAGTGGGCCTGGGCGCGGAAATCGATGGACAGGTTGACGATCACCCAGTTGATCTCCGCCCCCGCACGCAGGCCATTGGCGTGCAGGGCGTCCAGGAATTCCACCCGGCCGCTTTCGCAATAGACGCAGAAGGCGCAATTGTTCAGGTGACCCAGGCTGTCGAGATCGGCGAAGCGGATCTTCTCGCCGGTCCAGTGGTGGTACAGGCGGCGGTCGGTGAGGTCGGCGGCGGTCATCGGCTTTCCTGACGCTGCGTGTCGGATTCTCGCCGCCGACAGTGCCACGCGACGGCGGCGGCTGACAACGGCCGCTCTGGCCGCCGCCGCCCGGACGGTTGACGCAAGGGCGAAAGGAGGGCTTGCGCAAGGTCGCCGGCTCGGCGCAGACTCCCTGCCCGCCCTTCGTTCCCGCGGAAAAGAAAGGAAACACCCGTGTCCATCAAGCGTATCTCGCCGGGCAAGCGCCTCAGCGAAGCCGTCGTTCATGGCAACACCGTCTACCTCGCCGGCCAGGTCGCCGACGATGCCTCGCTGCCGGCGGAAGGCCAGATGGAGCAGGTGGTCGCCAACATCGACCGGCTGCTGAAGGAAGTGGGCTCCGACAAGTCCAAGCTGCTGTCGGCGACCGTCTACGTCGCCGACATCGCCGCCGATTTCGAGGCCGTCAACCGCGTGTGGGACGCCTGGATCGACCGCACCAATCCGCCGGCCCGCGCCGCCGTGCAGGCCCCGCTGGCCCGCAAGGAGTGGCTGGTCGAGGTGGTGGCCATCGCCGCCCTGGACTGAGTCCCCCCTCAGGTCATGGGGTCGCGGGTGCGGGCGCCCTATCGCGCGCCGGCACCCGCCCGCCGGTCCTTCCGAGGGGGCCGGGGCCGTCCGTCTTCGGGGACGGCTGGCCGGGCGGTGTCAGATGCTGCCCCAACTGCGCAGCGCGGCCTCCACCGCCGCCCCTTCGGCACCGCGCGGCGGCATGGCCGCCGGCTGGACCTTCGCCCGTTCCGCCATGTCGGCCAGTGCGTTGAGATCGTCGTAGGTGATCTCCGTCACCATGCCGTCGGCCCACAGCACCCGGCCGGGCTGATTGGGCGCGGGCTGCTGGATGATTTCCACCTGGTCACGGTGCTGGCCCAGGGTGATGGTCTTTCGCATGGTCGGTACCCCGTTTTCCCGTCATCCACCGTTCGATCATAGCAGAAGCATAACGCCTCCGTATCTGTCTAAAGGCTTGAGAAACCCCCAAGGTTCCCAGGAATACGAAGGTTCCGACGGTATCGACCAATGTCGGAAGGGGTAGCGGGTCAGGGTGGATCGAGTCCCATGTCGCGACGGGCCCGATCGGACAGACGCGCGACCTCCGCCCCCTCCGGCACGCCCACCAGCCACCGCACCAGTCCCCGCAGCAGCAGCCGTGCCACGGCTCCCCACGCCGAAGGCATCGGCGAGAAATTCTTGTCCATGATCGGCCTCCCGCATGGTGTCTCCTTCCCCCATTGAAAGTGTTGGAGCGGGCGGCGACAAACGGGATTGCCTGCGCTATGCTTCAGCAAAACTAAGCCATGGAGGGAGGCCGTCGCCGTGGCCCGCCAGTTGCCGCCGCTCAACGCCCTGCGCGCCTTCGAGGCGGCGGCGCGTCACCTGTCGTTAGTGAAGGCGGCGGAGGAACTGGCCGTCACCCCGGCCGCCGTCAGTCAGCAGGTGAAGGGGCTGGAGGACCGCCTCGGCCAGCCCCTGTTCCGCCGCGTCACCCGCGGCCTGCACCTCACCGCCGCCGGCCAGACCCTGCTGCCGGGCCTGAGCGAAGGCTTCGACCGGCTGGCGGAGGCGGTGGCGGAGGTGAGCGGCGGCCCCGACGACGACCTGCTGACCGTCTCCGTGCTGCCGAGCTTCGCCGCCCATTGGCTGGTGCCGCGCCTGCCGCGCTTTTCCGAGGCGCACCCGGAGGTGCGGGTGGTGCTGCTGGCGACGCAGCACCGGTCGGACTTTCGCGGTGACGGGGTGGACGCGGCGCTGCGCTATGCCGTGGCGCCGCCGCCCGACGTGGAATGGGCCCAGTTGCTGCAAGAAACCCTGTTCCCGGTCTGCGCCCCCTGGGTCGCCGAGCGCCACGGCCTGCGCGAGCCGACGGACCTGATGCGAGCGCCGATCCTGCACGATCTGCTGCCCGACGGCACCGTCGACATCAAGTGGGACGGCTGGCTCGCCGCCGCCGGGCTGCCCGACCTCGACCCGCGTCGTGGCTCCGGCCATTCCGACACCACCGTCGCCATGCAGGCGGCCATCGCCGGCCAGGGCGTGTTGCTCGGGCGCGAGCTGCTGGTGGCCGACGCCATCGCCCGTGGCCTGCTGGTGGCACCCTTCGCGCTGCGGGTGCCGGCGCCCTACAGCTACTGGCTGCTGTGGCCGCACCGCACGGCGCGGCGGAAGGCTTGGCGCGCCTTCCGTCGCTGGCTGGATGGAGAGGTCGACGCCTGCCGCGTCAGCCCCCCGGAATGACGCCGCAAGCCACCCGACCGGCGCCGCCGCCCAGGCGCGGCTCGTCGGAATAGGTGTCGCCGCCTTCGTGAATGATGAGGGCGCGGCCGCGCAGATCGTTCATGTCGGTGATGCGCGGCGCCGTCACCGTGTCGTCGATCAGCCCTTCGGCATCGGCGGTGAGGAACGGCAGGTCGCCCAGATGGCCGCCCCCCTCCGGCCCCTGGTGGGTGCCGGTGCTGCGGGGATCCCAGTGGCCGCCAGCGGCGCCGCCGGGAGTGCCGTCGGCCGGAGCGCACGACGGGTTCTCGTGGACGTGGAAGCCGTGCTCGCCCTCCTTCGTGCCCGACACCCGCACCTGGAAGCTGGTGCCGCCGTCGCCGGGCAGGATGGTGACGGTGCCCAGCCGCTCGCCGCTCCCGTCGGCGGTCAGGGCGAGCATCTCCACCGTCAGGGGCTGGTCCTGGGCGGCGGCCGGCAGGGCGGCAGCGACGATGGCAGCCAGGGCGGCCGCAGTGACGGTAAGGCCGAAGCGGTGCGGCATGGCGGGTCTGTCTCCTGTGGTGTGGCGGTCCTCGGCGTCAACGTCTCACCATCGCATGGCGGAGATTGACGGCGGCGGCGCATCCGGCGTAAAGCCCGACCATGCGACCGCCCGCCCCCGCCCTGCCCATCGATCCGGTGCTGCCCGCCCTTGCCGCCGCCCTGGCGTCCGGCCCCAATGCCGTGCTGCAAGCTCCTCCAGGGGCCGGCAAGACGACGCGGGTGCCGCTGGCGCTGCTCGATGCCCCCTGGCTTGCCGGCCGCCGCATCGTCATGCTGGAGCCGCGCCGGCTGGCCGCCCGTGCCGCCGCCGCCCGCATGGCCGCCACCCTGGGCGAAGCGGTGGGGGAGACGGTCGGCTACCGCATCCGCCTCGACACCAAGGTCGGGCCGCGCACGCGCATCGAGGTGGTGACGGAAGGCATCCTCACCCGCATGCTGCAATCGGACCCGGAACTGACCGGCACCGGCTGCCTGATCTTCGATGAATTCCACGAACGCAGCCTCAACGCCGACCTCGGCCTCGCCCTGGCGCTGGAGGCGCAAGGCGCCCTGCGCGACGACCTGCGCATCGTGGTCATGTCGGCGACCCTGGATGCGGCCCCGGTCGCCGACCTGATGGGCGGCTGCCCGCTCATCACCAGCGAGGGCCGCGCCTTCCCGGTCGACACCCGCTACGTCCCGCCACCCAGGCCCGATACCCGGCTGGAGGATCACGTCGCCGCCGTGGTACGGCAGGCGCTGGCGGAGGAAGCGGGCTCGGCCCTGGTCTTCCTGCCCGGACAGGCGGAAATCCGGCGAGTGGAACAACGGCTGGCGGGATCGCTGCCGACCGGCGTCGCCATCCACGCCCTGTTCGGCGACCTGTCGCAGGCCAAGCAGGATGCCGCCATCGCCCCCGCCCCGCCCGGCAGCCGCAAGGTGGTGCTGGCGACCACCATCGCCGAGACCAGCCTGACCATCGAGGGCATCCGCATCGTCGTCGACGGCGGCCTCGCCCGCGTCCCCCGGTTCGAGCCGCGCAGCGGCATGTCGCGGCTGGAGACGGTGAAGGTGTCGCAGGCCGCCGCCGAACAGCGCCGGGGCCGCGCCGGCCGTCTGGAGCCCGGTGTCTGCTACCGCTGCTGGGCCGAGGCCGGGCACAAGGCCCTGCCCGCCTTCGGCCGGCCGGAAATCCTTGACGCCGATCTGGCGCCGCTGGCGCTCGACCTCGCCCGGTGGGGCGCCGCCGATCCGGCTGCCCTGCCGTGGCTGGACGCGCCGCCGCCGGCCCACTACGCCCAGGCCCGCGACCTGCTGCGCCGCCTCGGCGCCCTGGATGCTGACGGCCGCATCACGCCGCACGGTCAGGCGCTGGCGCCGCTGCCGCTGCATCCGCGCCTCGCCCATATGGTGGTGAGCGGCGACGCCCTCGGCCACGGGCCGCTGGCCTGCCTGCTGGCCGCCCTGCTGTCGGAACGCGACGTGCTGCGTGGCGGCCGGTCGGACTGCGACCTGCGCACCCGCGTCGCCGTGCTGC
>JAEWWF010000225.1 GCA_023396465.1 Pseudomonadota bacterium | reverse complement strand
GGTCATCAGCGCGACGGTGGCGGGCGTGCCGGCCGGCAGGGCGGTGCCGTCCGGCGCCAGCACGGCCGCGGCGCCGCGCGCGAGCGCTTGCGGGATGAAGTCGCGGCCGTCGAGCGTCCAGCCGGGCAGGGCTGCGAACAGCATGCCGGGCTCGACCGCCCGGCTATCGGCGGTGAGCCCGGAAATGCTGACATCGGTGGCGGAGCCGGCGGTCAGGGTGGCGTCCCCGGCCCGCAGCAGGTCACTCAATGATCGCATCGGCATCCCTCCCGCTGGCGACGGCATCCTGGATTTCGAGCGGGCGGCGCTGCGGCATGGCCACCTGCACCGTGCCCTCCATGCTGGGGAACACCCCCAGCAGCGGGGCGATGCGGGCGACGATGCGTCCGGCGGTCGGCGCGGCATTCCAGCCCGAGGTGATGAAGCCGTAGGTTTCCTTCAGCGGTTGCGGTTCGTCGAGCACGGCGAGGATCACATAACGCGGGGCGTCCATGGGGAAGGCGCCGACGAAGGAGGTGAGCACGGCACGGCGGGCGTAGCCGCCGGCCGAGGACACCTTCTCGGCGGTACCGGTCTTGCCGCCGACGCGATAGCCGGGGACGTTGGCCTTTCGGGCGGTGCCCTCTTCGACCACGGCGCGCATCAGCTGGCGCAGGATGTCGCTGGTCTGTGGCGATATCACGGCACGCCCGTCGGCGCTGTGGGTGGCGTCCTTCTTCAGCAGCGTCACCGACGGCAGCAGGCCGCCGTTGATCATGGCGGCGGTGGCGCGGGCGAGGTGAACCGGCGTGACGGCGATGCCATGGCCGAACGAGATGGTCATGGTGTTCACTTCCCGCCACTGACTGGGATACAGCGGTGATCCGTTCTCCGGCAGTTCGATGGAAATCGGCTGCAACATGCCGATCTTGCCGAGGAAGGACTTCTGCGCCTCGGTGCCGACATCCAGCGCCATGCGCACGGAGCCGATGTTGGACGACTTGACCAGGATCTGGCCGACGTCCATGGAACCGCGCTCGGGATGGCTGTCGCGGATGGTGAAGCGGGCCACGCGGATGGGGTTTTCCACGTCGTAGCGGTTGCTCAGCGACACCTTGCCGCTTTCCAGCGCCAGCGCCGTGTTAAAGACCTTGAAGGTGGACCCCATTTCATAGACGCCGAGGGTGGCGCGGTTGAAGCGCTGCTCGGTGCTGGCTTGGCCGATCTTCTCGGGGTCGTAATCCGGCAGCGACACCATGGAGACCAACTCGCCGGTCTGGATGTCGAGCACCAGCCCGGTCGCCGCCACCGCCTTGAACTTGTCCATGGCATAGAGCAGTTCGTCACGCACCGCGCTCTGTACCCGGACGTCGAGCGCCAGCTCCAGCCGTTCCCCGCTGTTGAGCTTGTCGTTGAAGGTCAGTTCGATGCCGGCGATGCCGGTGTTGTCCAGATCGGTGGCGCCCACCACATGGGCCGCCAGCGAGCCCTGCGGGTAGATGCGGCGCTCCGCCGTCTCGAAATCGACGCCGACGATACCGAGGGCATTGACCTCCTGTTGCTCGCGCGGGGTCAGGTTGCGGTCGATGTAGACGAACTTCCGGCCGGACGCGAGCTTGTCGTAAACCTCCTTGTAGCTGAGATCACTTAGCACATCGGTCAGCTTCTTCGCCGCATCGGCCGGGTCGCTCAGAAGGTGCGGCTTGGCGTAGAGGTTGACGGTGGGCAGGTTGGTCGCCAGCAGGATGCCGTTGCGGTCGACGATGTCGGCGCGCTGGCTCTGGAAGCCTTCGGTGGCGGCGCGGCGGGCGATGGAGACCGGTGGTTCGCCGCCCTTCAGCACCATCAGGTCGACCAGCCGGAACCCGACCAGCGAAAAGGCGCAGGCGAACAGGCCGGCGGCCACCACCAAACGGGTGCGGCCGGTTTCCACATGGCGGCGGCCAGGGCCGTCCAGGGTGACGCGGGCGGCTTTGCGGGCGGGGCGATATTCCTCCCCCGGATACAGGAAAGGGTCGGTGTCGCGCCGGAAGCGCTGCAACAGGCGGCGCAGTGTCATGGCACGGTCCTCGCGGCGGTGCTGGCCAGTTCGGCCTGCGGCGGCGGAACCGGCACGGCCGCCATCACCCGACCTCCGGGAGCGGGGGCCGGGGGCGCCAGCGTCTTGGCTTTCGGCGCGTCCTGCTTCGGTGACGGCGTCTCGGCGGCGGCCGGCGGGCGCAGTGGCAACTGGGCGAGGCTGCTCACCTGATCCGGGGCGAGCGGCACGAGGCCGAGGTGGCGGGTGGCCAGTTCACGCAGGCGGGCGGGATCGTTCAGATAGCTCCACTCCGCCTCCAGCACATGGACGGCGGCGCGGTCGGCGCGGATCTCGCGGTTGAGGCGGGAGAGTTCGTCCTCCAGTCCCTGGACCTCGTACTTCAGCATGAACAGGCCGACGCCGACGGCGATGGCGAGCACGCTCCAGACGACGGCGGCGGCGCGGATCATGCCTGGGCTCCTTCCTCGGCGGCGGTGCCCGCGGCGGCATTGGTGCGTTCGGCGACGCGCAGCTTGGCCGAACGGGCGCGCGGGTTGGCGCGGCATTCCTGGTCCGACGGCGCCACGGCCTTGCGGGTGATCTCGGTGAAGGTGGGGGCCGGGCCGGTGGCGGCGATGTCCACCGGCGCATGGCGTGACACGCCACCGCTGCGGCCGCTGCGCGCGCGCATGAACCGCTTGACCACGCGATCCTCCAGCGAATGGAAGGTGACGACCGCCAGCCGGCCACCCGGCGCCAGCAGCGCTTCCGCACCGGCGAGGCCGCGTTCCAACTCGCCCAACTCGTCGTTCACGGCGATGCGCAGGCCCTGGAAGGTGCGGGTGGCGGGGTCGATGCCATCCTTGCCCTTGCGCACCACGCGGCGGACCACCTCGGCCAGTTCCAGGGTGCGCTCGAACGGCTTTTCGGCGCGCGCCTCGACGATGGCGCGGGCGACCCGGCGGGCATAACGCTCCTCGCCGTAGAAATGGATGATGTCGGCCAGTTCGGCCTCGTCGGCCTCGTTCACCACGTCGGCGGCGGAGCGGCCGGCCTTCTCCATGCGCATGTCGAGCGGACCGTCCTTGGCGAAGGAGAAGCCGCGCTCCGCCTCGTCGATCTGCATGGACGACACGCCGATGTCGAGCGCCACGCCGTCCACGGCGGCGGTGATGCCGTGGTCCGGCAGCAGCGTCGCCATGTCGCCGAAACGGCCGGCCAGCAGGCGGAAGCGGCCGGGGTAGGCGAGTGCCAGGGCCTCGGCGCGGGGAAGGGCCTCGGGGTCGCGGTCGATGGCGATGACGGTGCAGCCGGGGGCGGCGTCGAGGATGGCGCGGGTATAGCCGCCAGCGCCGAAGGTGCCGTCGACATAGACGCCGCCGGCGCGCGGGCGCAGGCCGTCGATCACCTCGGCCAGCAGGACGGGAACGTGAGGGGCGGTCGTGGTCATGCCTCGCCTCCGGTCCGGGCGCGGCCAAGCGCGATGGTCGGCCGCTTGTCGCGGGCCTTGCGCATCAGGTCGGCGGTGTGGGCCTTCAGGCGTTCGGGTTCCCAGATCTGGAACTTGCGGCCCTTGCCGACGAAGGCGGCCGAGTCGCCGATGCCCGCGTGGGCCATGAAGTCATCGGGCAGGATGATGCGGCCTTCCGGGTCAAAGGCGAGTTGACGCGCCTGGGCAAAGATGAGCGTGGCGAGGTCGTCTTCTTCTTCAGAGAAGACGGCGGCCGATACATCCATGCCGGCCGCCAATTCTTCAAGAAAACTGGCGCCGCAGCCTTCGATGCAGTCGGCGGTGAAGCTGGGGAACACCACGGCGCCCGCGAACCCCTGTCCGGACAAGGTCGCACGGAAGGGGGCCGGCACGCTGACGCGGCCCTTCTTGTCGACCTTGTTGATGTGGGTGCCCGTGAACAGGGCGAGCATGGCTGCCCTCGCTTCCCCATTGGATGCCCCGGCTCCAGTACGCACTGCCCCGACGACCGTGCGAACCGGTCAGTCATGGTATGGCATGGGAGATCATGGGTGTCAACGCGAGACGGCAGGTATTCACCCCTCCAAACGGAGGAGGTTCCGAGGAAGATTGCTCAAATTTGAAGTAGTTTTCCACAATGGAGCGACTCGCGTCAATGCTTAGGCTTTCTGTGCTTCGACTCGGGAACGTGATTTATTCCGTTCAATGGATGTTCCTGTGGATAAGTCTGCGGATGACGCCCGGCTCGGCGACCCATGCAAAGTTGGGGGAGCGGCGCCGACAGATCTGCATCGACTCCACGAACACGGCGGAAACAGCTGGATTCAGGGGAAGGCCCATGAAATCCCATGGCCGTTTCCCATGAAATCCCACCCCGGCCCCCGTCGGAGGCGGGCTGTGGATAAATCAGGGGGAAAGGGGCGGAAAGGCCGTGGGAAAGGGTGGAGCAGCGGGCCGCTCAGCGGTCGCTGCCGCCCTTCTTCGGCAGCCGGCGGGCGATCAGGTCGATCAGCCGGTCGGGCAGGGCGCCGGTCAGCCAACTGGCCACGTACATGGGCAGCGGGAAGGCGATGCGGCCGCGGTTGCGGGCAAGGCCGCGGCGGATGATGGCGGCGGCGCGCGGCGCGTCCATGAAGAACGGCATGGGAAAGTCGTTCTGCGCCGTGATGCGGCTGGCGACGAAACCGGGGCAGATGACCGACACCCGCACCCCCTCCGGCGCCAGCCAGCCGCGCAACGCCTCCCCCCACACCTTCACCGCCGCCTTGCTGGCGCAATAGGCCGGGGCGCCGGGGAAGCCGCGGAAGGCGGCCATGCTGCTGACTAGGGCAATCTGCCCCTGACGGCGGGCACGCAGGCGCGTCAGCAGCGGCAGCACGGTGTTCATCACGCCATCCACGTTGACGGCCATGACGCGGCGTGTCTGTTCGGCGCTTTCGCCGCCGCCGCCGGCGGTGCCGGCCGAGATGCCGGCATTGGCGATGATCAGGTCCACCGGCCGGCGGTCGTCGAGGGCGGTCAGCCACGCCGCCATGGCGGTGGCGTCGGCGACGTCGATCACCGCCGTTTCAACCTCCGCCCTTTCCGCGCGGCAGGCGGCGGCCACCTCCCCCAGGCGGGCGGCATCGCGGCCGGTGAGCGCCAGCAGCACGCCGGGGGCGGCGTAGACCTCCGCCAACGCCCGGCCGATGCCGGATGAGGCGCCGGTGATGACGATGCAGTGCGGCGCCGGTGGGGAGGGCCTCATGCCGGTGGTTCCCAGGGGGTGGCAGGGAGGGCGTCTGTGTCCTCCAGCACGGCCCCCAGCATGGCCTCCAGGGGCGGCAGATCGTTCCGGACCGTGCGCCACAGGATCACCGGGTCGACCGAGTGGTACTCGTGAATGAGCACATGGCGCATTTCCGCCAGGTTGGACCACGGCACCAGGGGATGGCGCTCCTGCACCGGTTCCGGCATGCGGGCGGCGGCCTCGCCGATGATTTCCAGGTTGCGGGCGACGGCGTCGATGGTGCGCTGGTCGGCGGCGAAAGCCGCCTCGTCCATGTCGGAGGTATAAGCGGCGCAGCGGCTGATGGCTTCCAGCATGTCGTCGATGCGCACGCGCCAGTCCTTGTAGGCCAAGACGCTCTCCGGTTACAGGATCCGCACGGCTTCGGCCAGGATGCGGCCCTTGATGCGCGGCTTCAGGTTGGCGGGGGTGACGAGATCGACCGGACGGCCGACGATGCTCTCCAGAACGTGCTTCAACTCGACGAATTCCAGCATGCCATCGGGGCGGCCGTCCTCGAACTCCACCAGCAGGTCGACGTCGCTTTCGCGGCGGGCGGCGTTGCGGACGGTGGAGCCGAACAGCGACAGCGAAGCGATGCCGAACCGTTCCAATTCATGGGTGGAGCGACGCAGCCGCCACAGCACCTCCTCGCGTTGGGCCGGATTGGACTTGCGCAGGCGTTGGGCGTAGCGCTTGAGCGCGCCGATGCGGTCGCGCGGCACCGTAACCGTCAGTTCGGTCATCTCGGTGCCATCGGGCATCACCGTGGGAGGGGGGCGCGGACGACGGCGGCGTTTGGGGCGGAAACCTCGGGTCATGTCGCCATCCTAGCGACCCGGTGGCGGTGCGCAAGGGGCGGTGGCGGCTTGTTGCGTCGTCGGTGGGGGGCTATAACCCTCGGCACCGTTTCGCGTTTGCCGTTGGAAGGACCGCAGCCCGTGCCCATCGCCAGCATGACCGGCTTTGCCCGCGCCGAGGGGGACGATCCGTCGCGTCCCGGCACCACCTGCATGTGGGAGGTGCGCAGCGTCAACGGTAAGGGATTGGAAGTGCGTTGGCGCATCCCACCCGGCTACGACGGGCTGGAGATCGCGGTGCGCGAGGCGGTGGGCAAGCGCTTCAAGCGTGGCAACGTCTCCGTCTCCCTGTCGGTCAACCGGCCCGAGGAACAGCCGGCCTACCGCATCAATGAAGGGCTGCTCGATCAGGTGATGGCCGTCGCCCGCCACTGGCAGCAGCACCTGGGCGCCGACGCCGGCATCGCGCCGCCGCGCCTGGACGGCTTGCTCGCCCTGCGCGGCGTGCTGGAGCCGGTGGTCGAATCCGAGCCTGACGAAACGGCGCGCGACACCCGCGATGCCGCCCTCATCGCCATCCTCGACCAGGCGCTGGCGCGGCTGGCGACGGCGCGGGCGGCCGAAGGCGCGCGCATGGAGGCGGTGCTGACCGGCCACCTCGACACCATCGCCGACCTCACCCGCCGCGCCGGCGAAACCGCCTCGCTGCGGCCGGAGGCGGTGAAGACCCGCCTGCGCGATCAGGTGGCGGCGCTGCTGGAGGTGCAGACCCAGATCAACGAGGACCGCCTGGCGACCGAACTGGCGCTGCTGGCGGTGAGGGCCGACGTGCGCGAGGAACTGGACCGCCTGACCGCCCACATCGACCAGGCGCGCGAGATGCTGGCGGAGGACGCCGGGCCGGTTGGCCGCCGGCTCGACTTCCTGTGCCAGGAATTGAACCGCGAGGCCAATACCCTGTGCTCCAAGGCGCAGGATGTGGCGCTCACCCGCATCGGCCTGGAACTGAAGGCGGTGATCGACCAGTTCCGCGAGCAGGTGCAGAACATCGAATAGGCGCGGGGTCAGCGCCAACGCTGCCGCCGCCGTCCGCAAGCCAGGGGGAACCGTCCGCATGACCGCCGCACCGACCGATACCGCCGCTGGCACAGCCGCTGCCGGCGGGGGCCTTGCCGCCATCCACCGCCGCGGCCTGATGCTGGTGCTGTCGTCGCCCTCCGGCGCTGGCAAGACCACCATCTCCCGCGCCCTGCGGGAGCGTGACGGCAACATTGCCATGTCGGTCTCGGTGACCACCCGCCCGGCCCGACCGGGGGAGGAAGACGGCCGCGACTACCACTTCATCGGTGTCGAGACCTACAAGCGCATGGTCGAGCGCAATGAACTGCTGGAGCACGCGCGGGTGTTCGACAACTACTACGGCACTCCGCGCGGCCCGGTGATGGACAGTCTCGCCGCCGGCCATGACGTGCTGTTCGACATCGACTGGCAGGGCACCCAGCAACTGGCCGCCAATGCCCGCGACGATCTGGTCAGCGTGTTCATCCTGCCGCCGTCGGTGGACGAACTGGAACGCCGCCTGCGCGGCCGCGCCCAGGACCCGGAAGAGGTGGTGCGCAAGCGCATGGCCAAGGCCGCCGACGAGATGAGCCACTGGCCGGAATACGACTACGT
>JAEWWF010000208.1 GCA_023396465.1 Pseudomonadota bacterium | reverse complement strand
GTCCAGCTCCACGCCGCCTGACCGCCGCTGCGGCCGAGCGGCAGCGCCGGGCGGCGCATCTCCGCCTCTTCCCCCTCCGGCCGCGCCGCCCCCAGCGCCCCCAGCGCCACGGTGGTGGAGGCGCGATGGCCGGCGGCGGCCAGGGCATGGCGCAGGGCGGAAACGATCAGCCCGCGCACCAACGCCGAGTCGCGGAACCGCACCTCGGCCTTGGCGGGGTGAACGTTGACATCCACCTCGCGCGGCGGCAGGTCCAGGTACAGCGCCAGCACGGCGTGGCGGTCGTGGGCGAGGAAATCCTGATAGGCGCCGCGCACGGCGCCGGTCAGCAGGCGATCCTTCACCGGCCGGCCGTTGACGAACAGGTATTGCTGCTGGGCGTTGCCGCGATTGTAGGTGGGCAGGCCGATGTGGCCGGTGAGGCGAATGCCCTCGCGCTCCGCCTCCACCGGCAAGGCGTTGTCGAAGAACTCGCGCCCGATGACGCCGGCCAGACGGTCGAGCCGGCGGGCGAACAGGTCGCCCTGCGCCGCCCCCAGCTTGACCACGCTGCGGGTGCCGTCGCTCAGGCTGAAGGCCACCTCCGGGTGGGCCATGGCCAGCCGGTTGATGACGTCGGCGGCGTGCTGCGTCTCGGTGCGCGGCGCCTTGAGAAACTTGAGCCGGGCCGGCGTGGCGTAGAACAGGTCGCGCACCTCCACCCGCGTGCCCGGGCCGCCGGCCGCCGGTTCCGGCTCGCCCTTGGCGCCACCCTCGACGGTGAGGCGCCAGGCGCTGTCGGAGTCGCGGGTGCGGCTGGTGAGGGTCAGCCGCGACACCGAGCCGATGGACGGCAGCGCCTCGCCCCGGAACCCCAGGAAACCGATGTCGAACAGGTCGTCGGTGGGCAGCTTGGAAGTGGCATGACGCTCCACGCACAGCGCCAGGTCGGCCGGCTCCATGCCGGCGCCGTCATCCTGCACCACGATAAGGGAGCGGCCGCCATCGGCCAGGGTGACATCGATGCGGCGGGCGCCGGCATCCAGGGCGTTCTCCACCAGTTCCTTGACGGCGGAGGCCGGGCGCTCCACCACCTCACCGGCGGCGATCTGGTTGATGAGCGTCGGGGGCAGCAGACGCAGGGACACAGGCACTCTCATCGCATGGGACAGGGGCCGACCGAGGTCGGGCTCACCACATACGGTATTGGCTGCGGACGGGCGCCGCAACATAAACGAAGGATGAGGGGCCGGAGCCGGAGCCGATCAGCCGCGGGCGCCGCGCGTCTCGGGCAGGCCGGGCCGCTTGGAAGCCGGCGAATAGACGAAGCCGTAGGCCGGATAGGTGCGGCTGCCGAGGGTATTGCCCGGCTCGAACCAGAAGCGGGTCTGCGACCAATCGTTCTTGGGGCTGACGTCCACCACCCGCATGCCCATGTGGACGCGGCCCTTGGTGTCGCGGCTCCAGCCCCAGTTGGCGTGGTCGACCAGGATGGTGCGCTTGTCGATCACCTTGGAGACGATGGCCACATGGCCGGACCGCAGGTGGCCGGTGCGCTTCAGCACCAGCACGGCGCCGGGCTTCGGGGTCTGGCCGCGATCATAGTGACCGGCGGCGTTGTCCCACCACTGCCAGCCGTCGCCGCGCAGCTTCACGTCGCCATAGGACTGCACGTACTGCACGCAGGTCCAGCGTTGCGAGCGGGTGGCGGCCTGGGTTTGCGGACGCGGCTTTTCCGCCGGCACCGTCATGCGCGCCTGAACCGGCTTGACCACCGGCTTGGGCGGAATGGCCGTGGTCTTATCGGCGGCGGCGGCGGGAAGACCGGACAGAACAACGCAAAATGCCACCGCGAGCAGTGTCTTCAGCGCAATCACCGCACGGCCAGGAGCCAGGGGCTTGCGGGTGGCAGCAGCGTCGGTCGGGCGTCGCGGAAGCATCCGTCGTAGTCCGGGGTCGTCAGTGGCAGACGGCGGCGAGTGTGCTGAAGCACCTCTCTCGCGTCAATGCCGAAGGCGCAAATTGTGGCAAATTTCTCCACATCTTGGTGTCACCCGCCGCCGGACACGACAGCGGCATCGGTCGGATTGACGAGCAGCCGGGCCGCGGTGCCGCACGCCTTGCAGTCGGCGCCTCCGGCGTCGCTGCGCCCCGATGAGCGTCGAACGAAGGCGGCAGATGATCGAGCTCGACCATCCGGCCCTGTCGATCACCCGGCAGTGCGCCCTGGTGTCGATCAGCCGGTCCTCGTTCTACTACGGCCGACGGACGAGCGCGCCGCATCCGCAGCGCCCGATCTACAAGTACCTGCTCCGGGGGCGGGTGATCACGCGGCCGAACCAGGTCTGGTGCGCCGACATCACCTACATCCCGATGCGGCGCGGCTTCCTGTACCTGGTGGCGGTCATGGACTGGGCCACCAGGAAGGTGCTGTCGTGGCGTATCCTCGCGCCGCACCGGCGGCATGATCGTGAACCGTGACCAAGCGTAGCCCGGCCGCCGAACTGTCCGAACACCCGGGACCACCTCCGTGGCCTTCTCCAAGCTCAAGGCCTTCCTCAAGAAGGCCGCCGCCCGAACCAAGGAGGCGCTGTGGGTGTCCATCCGCCAGGGCATTGATGAGATCATGCCATCCGAGTGCGAGAACGTCTTCACTGCCACCGGATATGATTGCGATTGAGGGGAAAGCGCCCCAATGCATGACGAAGGCTTGCGCTTGCCTCTGAGCTGTTCGGCACATAAAGTTGCAAGCCGCAGTCGCCCCCAGTAAAGATGCAACCGTGGATAAAGCCGGCCTTTCAGAACGCGACATCTGCACCAAGTTCATCACCCCCGCCCTGCGCAAAGCCGGCTGGGACGAGATGTCGCAGATCCGCGAGGAAGTGAGCTTCACCAAGGGTCGCATCATTGTTCGCGGCAAGCTCGTCACGCGCGGTCAGGCCAAGCGCGCGGATTACGTCCTCTATTACAAGCCCAACATTCCCGTCGCCCTGATCGAAGCCAAGGATAACGGCCACAGCGTCGGCGCCGGCATGCAGCAGGCGCTGGACTACGCCGCTACCCTCGACATCCCCTTCGTGTTCTCGTCCAACGGCGACGGCTTCGTCTTCCACGACCGCACCGGCACCAGTGCCGAGGTGGAGTCGACGCTGGCTCTCGACGCCTTTCCCTCACCGGCCGAGCTGTGGACGCGCTATCGCGCCTGGAAAGGCCTGACACCGGAGGCCGAAGAGGTCGTCCTACAGGACTACTACCAGGACGGCAGCGGCAAGAGCCCGCGCTACTACCAGGTCAACGCCATCAATGCCGCCGTCGAAGCCATCGCCAAGGGCCAGGACCGCGTCCTGCTGGTCATGGCGACCGGCACCGGCAAGACGTACACCGCCTTCCAAATCATCTGGCGGCTGTGGAAGGCCGGGCGCAAGAAGCGCATCCTGTTCCTCGCCGACCGCAACGTGCTGGTCGACCAGACCATGGTCAACGACTTCCGCCCGTTCGGGTCGGCCATGGCCAAGCTGTCCACCAATGCCAAGACCATCGAGCGCGACGACGGCAGTACCACCGGCCTCGCCCTGGCGCTCGACAGGAAGCGACGGATCGACACCGCCTACGAGATCTACCTCGGCCTCTACCAGGCGATCACCGGTCCGGAGGATCGCCAGAAGCTGTTCCGGGAATTCTCGCCCGGCTTCTTCGACCTGATCGTCATCGACGAGTGCCACCGTGGCAGCGCCGCCGAGGATTCCGCCTGGCGCGAGATCCTGGAGTACTTCGACGCCGCCACCCAGATCGGCCTGACGGCGACGCCAAAGGAGACGGAATACGTCTCCAACATGGCCTACTTCGGCACGCCGGCGTACTCGTACTCGCTCAAGCAGGGCATCCGCGACGGGTTTCTGGCGCCGTACAAGGTGGTCAAGGTTCATATCGACCGTGACATCCAGGGCTACCGACCGGAACTGGGCCAGCTCGACCGCGACGGCGAGGAAGTCGAGGACCGCCTCTACAATATCAAGGACTTCGACCGCACCATCGTCCTCGACGAGCGCACCAAGGTGGTGGCGCGCAAGGTGACCGATTTCCTGAGGCAAACCGGTGACCGCTTCCAGAAGACCATCGTGTTCTGCGTCGACCAGGAGCATGCCGCCCGCATGCGCCAGGCGCTGATCAACGAGAACCCCGACCTGGTCGCCGAGAGCACCCGCTACGTCATGCGCATCACCGGCGGCGACGCCGAGGGCCAGGCCCAGCTCGACAACTTCATCGACCCGGAGAGCCGGTACCCGGTGCTGGTCACCACCTCGCGCCTGCTGTCCACCGGCGTCGATGCCCAGACCTGCCGGCTGATCGTGCTCGACCGCGAGGTCGGCTCCATGACCGAGTTCAAGCAGATCGTCGGGCGCGGCACGCGGGTGCACGAGGACAGCCACAAGTTCTACTTCACCCTGATGGATTTCCGCGGCGCCACCAACCACTTCGCCGACCCCGACTTCGACGGCGAGCCGGTGCAGATCTACGAGCCCAAGGACGACGAGCCCGTCGCCCCGCCCGAGGACGAGCCCCCGGTCGACGAAGACGGCCAGCCGCTGCCCGAAACGCCCGGCGAGGACGAGACCGTCATCGACCCGTCGCCCGGCCCGCAACCGCCCGGCCAGCCGCGCAGGAAGGTCTACGTCGACGGCGTCAGCGCCGCATTGGTCGCCGAGCGCGTCGAATACCTCGACGCCGACGGCAAGCTGGTCACCGAATCGCTGCGCGACTTCACCAAGAAGGCCCTGCGCCGGCACTTCGCCAGCCTGGAAGACTTCCTCAAGCGGTGGAATGCGGCCGAACGCAAGCAGGTGATCGTCGAGGAACTCGCCGCCGAGGGATTGCCGCTGTCGGTCATCGCCGAGGAACTGGGCCGTGATCTCGATCCCTTCGACCTGATCTGCCACGTCGCCTTCGACGCCAAGCCGCTCACCCGCCGCGAGCGGGTGGCGAACGTCAGGAAGCGGAACGTGTTCGGCAAATACGGCGATCAGGCCCGCGCGGTGCTTGATGCACTGCTGGCAAAGTACGCCGACGAGGGCGTGCTTTCCATCGACGACACCAACGTGTTGCGCATCCCGCCGCTTGACGCGCTCGGCACCCCTGTGCAGCTTCTGCGCGCCTTCGGCGGCAAGCCCGGTTTCGAGCAGGCCGTCCACGACCTCCAGTCCGCCCTGTACCAGGAAACCGCTTGATTCATGTCTGTCCGTACCCTCGTCAAATCCATCCAGGACATCATGCGCCAGGATACCGGCGTCGACGGCGACGCCCAGCGCATCAGCCAGCTGTGCTGGATGTTCTTCCTGAAGATCATCGATGACCAGGACCAGGAACTGGAGCTTCTGAAGGACGACTACCGCTCGCCCATCCCGTCGCGCCTGCAATGGCGCGCCTGGGCGGCGGACCCCGAGGGCATCACCGGGGACGCCCTGCTGGAGTTCATCAACGCCGACCTGTTCCCGACGCTGAAGGCGCTGCCGGTCTCCGACAAGCCGGGCGACCGCCGTCGCGTCGTCCGCGACGTGTTCGAGGACGCCTACAACTACATGAAGTCCGGCCAGCTGATGCGCCAGATGATCAACAAGATCAACGGCATCGACTTCAACAACCTGACCGAACGCCAGCATTTCGGCGACATCTACGAACAGATCCTCAACGACCTGCAATCCGCCGGCAACGCGGGGGAATACTACACCCCGCGCGCCGTGACCGCCTTCATGGTCGACCGCATCGACCCACGCCCCGGCGAGACCCTGTTCGACCCCGCCTGCGGCACCGGCGGCTTCCTCACCTGCGCCATCCGCCACATGCGGCAGCGCCACGTGAAGGCGCCCCACGACCAGTGGATGATGGAAAACGCCCTGCGTGCCGTGGAGAAGAAGCAGCTTCCCCACATGCTGTGCGTCACCAACATGCTGTTGCACGGCATCGAGGACCCGAGCTTCGTCCGCCACGACAACACCCTGGCACGGCCTTACATCTCGTGGAGCCAGGCGGAGCGGGTGGACATCGTGCTGACCAACCCGCCCTTCGGCGGCCGCGAGGAAGACGGCATCGAGCACAACTTCCCGCAGCAGTTCCGCACCAGGGAAACCGCCGACCTGTTCCTCGCCCTGATCATCCGGCTGCTGAAGCCGCGCGGTCGCGCCGCCGTGGTGCTGCCCGACGGCACCTTGTTCGGCGAGGGCGTGAAGACCCGGCTGAAGGAACACCTGCTGGAGGAGTGCAACCTCCACACCATCGTCCGCCTGCCCAACTCGGTGTTCAAGCCCTACGCCTCCATCGGCACCAACCTGCTGTTCTTCGAGAAGGGCACGCCGACCAGGGACATCTGGTACTGGGAACACCGCGTGCCCGAGGGCCAGAAGTCCTACTCCATGACCAGGCCGATCCGTCAGGAGCATCTGGACGACTGCGTCGCCTGGTGGGGCGGGCCGCAGCGCCAGGACCGGCAGGAGGGGCCGCAGGCGTGGAAGGTGACGGCCGACGACGTCAAGGCGCGCGGCTACAACCTGGACATCAAGAACCCCCACGCCGAGGACGACGACCACGGCGACCCCGGGACGCTGCTCGCCGACCTGGACCGCGCCGAGGCCGAGGTGGCGACGCTGCGCGACCAGTTGAAGGCGATCCTGGCCGAGGCGCTGGCGCGATGAATGCCGACCGACTGCTGGCCCTCTACGCGCGCATCGCCGATGCGCCGGATGCGGTGGCGCGCCTGCGCCGGTTCATCCTCGATCTCGCCGTGCGCGGCAAACTGGTGCCGCAGGACCCGGCGGATGAGCCGGCGTCGGAACTGTTGAAGCGGATCGCGAAGGAAAAGGCGCGCTTGGTGAAGGAGCCAATAGCAGCAGATAAGGGAGCCCAGTCCTCCGGAACAAGTAGGTTTCCTTTTGAAGTACCGGAAAACTGGAGGTGGACACCGCTGTCTGAAATGGGACGGCTTTCTGGAGGTATGACACCCTCCATGAGCCGCTCAGAGTACTGGGGAGAGGACGTGATCTGGCTGACTCCCAAAGACATAAAGTCGAATGATCTGAGCGACTCCGAGAAAAAAATAAGCTATCTCGGCATGTCTGAAACAAGATTAGAATTATTTCCGGCGGGATGCATTTTCATCGTTGCTCGCAGTGGAATATTGAAGCGAACTCTTCCTGTGGCTATCAATCGTGTCCCCGCTGCGGCAAACCAAGATATGAAAGTTCTGGTCCCATACATTCCGCGTATGGAACGCTATCTCCAAATTATGCTTCGCGGGATGGAGAATTTCATCCTCCGAGAACTTGTCAAGACCGGGACGACAGTCCAAAGCCTGAAATACGCGGATTTTGAACGTCAACATTTTCCTCTTCCCCCCCTCGCCGAGCAGCACCGCATCGTCGCCAAGGTCGATGAGTTGATGGGGCTGTGCAACCGGCTGGAGGAGGCCCGCACCCGCCGCGAAGCCCACCGCGAGCGGCTGACCTCGGCCAGCCTCTCCCGCCTGACCGCCCCCGCCACCGACGCCGAGACCTTCCAATCCCACGCCCGCTTCGCCCTTGAGGCTCTGCCTGCCCTCACCTCCCGCCCGGACCAGATCAAGGCCCTGCGGCAGACGATCGTCAACTTGGCTGTGCGGGGGAAACTGGTGGAGTCAGATGCGGCGGATGAGCCCGCCGTGGAATTGTTGAAAAAGACTGGAGTGGAAGGCGGGACGGCTAGTCCAACAGGGAGAAGGCAACCACCTGAGTCGCCCTTTGACCTCCCGAGGCATTGGGCATGGACCGAACTCAGGGAACTGGTGAGCCATTCGGACGCTGGCTGGAGCCCCAGAACGGAAAACCACGAACGTCAGGGCGATGCATGGGGCGTCCTGAAAGTGAGCGCCGTGTCCTGGGAGCGTTTCGACGCCTCAGCCAACAAGCAACTTCTGCCGGGAACTAAGCCTCGGCTACAGGCGCAAGTCCGCAAGGGAGACTTTTTGATCTCCCGGGCCAACACGTCCGAGCTGGTCGCAAAAGCCGTCATTGTGGAGGAAGATCCCGTCCACCTCATGATGAGCGACAAAATCGTCCGGCTCCATATTGTCAAAGGGTGCAGCCGGCACTTTGTTTTGATGGTCAACAATGCCGCAGACTTTGCCCGCGCATATTACGCAGCAAATGCAACCGGCGTCAGTCCGTCGATGAAAAACGTTTCGCGGGATGTAATACTCAAGTTGCCCATCCCCCTCCCGCCCCTCGCCGAACAGCACCGCATCGTCGCCAAGGTCGATCAGCTCATGGCCCTGTGCGACCAGCTTGAAGCCGCCCTCACCACCGCCGACACCACCCGCCGCCGCCTGCTCGAAGCCCTGCTGCACGAGGCGCTGGCGCCCGCCGCCGATGGCCTCGCGGCGGCGCAATGACCCTTGCCTGACCACCGCCCGCCACCGGAGACCCCATGAGCACCTTCGACAGCACCAAGCGCCTGTTGCCCGACATTCTGGCCGACATCGTCAAGGGCCGCGTCCAGTTGCCTGATTTCCAGCGCGGCTGGGTGTGGGACGACGAGCATGTGCGCGGGCTGCTGGTCAGCGTCGCGCGCTCCTTCCCCGTCGGTGCCGTCATGCTGCTGGAGACCGGCGGCGAGGCGCGGTTTCAGGTGCGGCCGGTGGAGAACGTGCCCTTTGACGGGCCGTTGCCCGAGGCCGAGCTGTTGATTCTCGACGGCCAGCAGCGCCTCACCACACTGCCCCAGGTGCTGGCGCTCACCGATGCGGTGAGGACCCGCGACATCAAGGGCAAGCCCATCGAGCGGCATTACTACATCCACATCCCGACGGCCCTGGAGGGGCCGCACCGGCTCGACGACGCCTTGATCGCCGTGGAGCCTGACCGCACCCTGAAGACGAATTTCGGCCGCAAGGTCACCCTCGACCTGTCCAGCCGCGAGCTGGAATGCCGCCAGCTCTACTTCCCGTGCAGCGAGATCCTCAATTCCGACGGCTGGGAAGAAAGCCTACAGGAATTCGCGCCGGAGCATTTCGGCCAGTACATGAAGTTCCGTCGCGACATCATCAACGCCTTCCGCACCTACCAGCTGCCCATCATCGAGCTGAAGAAGCAGACGTCGAAGGAAGCGGTCTGCCTGGTGTTCGAGAAGGTCAACACCGGCGGCGTGCCGCTGTCGGTGTTCGAGCTGATGACCGCCACCTACGCCGCCGACGGCTACAACCTGCGCGACGACTGGTACGGCAGCGCCATCCGCAAGGTCGCCTCGCGCCAGAAGCGGCTGGCGAAGGAGCCGATGCTGTCGGGCGTCGAGGCCACCGACTTCCTCCAGGCCATCACCCTGCTGCACAGCCTGGAGCAGCGCCGCGCCGACATCGCCGCCGGCAAGACCGGCAAGCAGATCACGCCGGTCAGCGCCAAGCGCGTCTCCATCCTGGCCCTGCCGCTGTCGGCTTACCAGGACTGGGCCGACCGGGTGGAGGCCGGCTACATGCTGGCGGCCAAGTTCCTGCGCAAGGAGTGCTTCCTCAGCCCGCGCGAACTGCCCTACCGCACCCAGCTGGCGCCGCTGGCGGCGGTGCTGACCATGCTGGGCAACCGCTGGCTGGAACCGCGCATCTACGCCAAGCTGGCCCGCTGGTACTGGTGCGGCGTGCTCGGCGAGCTGTACGGCGGCGCCGTCGAGACCCGGGTCGCCAACGATGTCGAGGAACTGCTGCGCTGGATCGACGAGGACGGCGAGGCGCCGCGCACCATCGGCGACGCCAACTTCCAGCCGGACCGGCTCGACCGCCTGACGTCGCGCCTGTCCGCCGCCTACAAGGGCCTCAACGTGCTGGTGCTGCGCGAGGGCGCCGAGGACTTCTTCTGGAAGGCCAACATCAAGGAACTCGACGCCGAGGACGTGGCGCTCGACATCCACCACATCTTTCCGCAGGACTGGTGCGAAAAGACTGGCATTCCGCATCGGGTCTACAACACCATCGTCAACAAGACGCCGATCTCCTACAAGGCCAACCGCATGATCGGCGGCCATGCGCCCTCGCACTACCTGGCCCGGCTGCAAAGCCACAAGCAGGTCCAGCTGGACGACGCGACCATGGACGCCATCCTCGCCTCGCACCTGATCACGCCGGCGGCCCTGCGTGCCGACGACTTCGACGCCTTCTACCAGGCCCGCAAGCAGGCGCTGCTCGGCCTGATCGGCAAGGTGATGGGCAAGCCGATCGCGCCGGCCGATGTCTCGGCAGCAGGAGGGGATGGCGAGGCGGACAGCGAGGACGAGGCGGCGTTGGCGGCTGTCGAGTGACGTGCCGACCGGTCGTCGAGGGGAACCGGCTCCGGGGCGTGCCCCCGAAGCCTGGGCCGTAGACTCATTACGCGGCGCACCAGATTCGCAGGGCTACCAGCTTGACGGTAGCGAGGAAATTCCGAGGTCTTTGTCATAGCGGGTGGCGATCTCCCGGAACTGCTTGATCCTGTTGAAGAAACGCTCGTCCAGATTGCGCCGTTGATAGACCCAGGCGGAAAAGGCGAAGGTGCCCTTGCGGTGGACCTGACCGGGATATTGGCCCAGGTCTTGTTCTTCTCGGCCAAGGCGCGGATGGCGTTGCTGTCGTAGCCTTTGTCGGCAGCAGGGTGGAGCCGTCCATCCAGCAAGGCTTCGGCCTCGACGCTGTCATGGACCTGGCCAGCGGTCAGACGCAGGGTGACGGGACGGCCTTCCGCATCGACGAGCGCGTGGATTTTGCTGGTGAGGCCCCCACGGGAACGTCCCATGCCACCATCGTCAAGAGCCCCTTTTTTCCCGTGGCCCCGTG
>JAEWWF010000167.1 GCA_023396465.1 Pseudomonadota bacterium | reverse complement strand
GCTTCACGCCGCGCTCGAAGGCCTGCTTGTAGGGGTTGGCGCCCTTGAAGCTGGGCAGGAAGGAATGGTGGATGTTGATGATCCGCCCGGACATCTTCTGGCACATCTCGTCGGACAGGATTTGCATGTAGCGGGCGAGGACCACGAGGTCGGCGCCGGTGTCGCGGATGATGGTCATCTGCCGCGCCTCGACCTCGGCCTTGGTCTGCTTGGTCACCGGAATGTAGTGGAACGGAATGTCGTGGTTCACCACCACCTTCTGGTAATCCAGGTGATTGGAGATGACCCCGACGATGTCGATCGGCAGCGCGCCGATGCGCCAGCGATAGAGAATGTCGTTCAGGCAGTGGCCGAAGCGCGACACCATGATGACCACCTTGGTCTTCACGGCGTCGTCGTGGAAGGTGTGGTCCATGCCGAAGCGGTCGGAAATGGGCGCGAAACCGTGGCGTAGATCGTCCAGCGTGCTGCCGGTCTGGCTGGCGAAACTCACCCGCATGAAGAAGGTGCCGGTCAGCTGGTCGTCGAACTGGGCGCTGTCGGTGATGTTGCAGCCGCTGTCCGCCAGATAGGTGGAGATGGCGGCGACGATGCCGCGCGTCGTCGGGCAGCGCACGGTCAGGGTGAAGCGGTTCGCCTCGGCGGCAACGGCCATCGGGGTCGCGGCCGGGGCGGGAGCGGGCGAGACGAGCGTCATGGCGTCAGTCCTTCGGGTTCGGGCAGGTGATGCAGGCGGCAGGCGGCGGTGAGGGTATTGGCCAGCAGGCAGGCGATGGTCATCGGGCCGACGCCGCCGGGCACCGGCGTGATGGCGCCGGCGACGGCGGCGGCCGAGGCGAACGCGACATCGCCCCGCAGCACCGAACGGCCGTCGTCCGTCAGCACCCGGTTGATGCCGACGTCGATGACGGTGGCGCCGGGCTTGATCCAGGCGCCGGGGATCATCTCCGCCCGACCGACGGCGGCGACCAGGATGTCGGCGCCGCGGCAGACCGCCGCCAGATCGGCGGTGCGGGAGTGGGCGATGGTGACGGTGGCATTGCGGCGCAGAAGCAATTGCGCCATCGGCTTTCCAACGATGTTGGAGCGCCCGACCACCACCGCCGTCTTGCCCGACAGGTCGGGGCCGTGCAGGGCGTCGAGCATCATCAGGCAGCCGAGCGGCGTGCAGGGCACCAGCGCCGTCTGTCCGGTGGCGAGGCGGCCGACGTTGAGGACGTGGAAGCCGTCGACGTCCTTGTCCGGCGCGATGGCGGTGAGGACCGCCTCGGCATCCAGATGGGCCGGCAGCGGCAACTGCACCAGGATGCCGTGAACGGCGGGATCGGCGTTGAGACGCCCGACCAGATCGAGAAGCGCCGCCTGCGAGGTGTCGGCCGCCAGCCGATGGGTGAACGACGCCATGCCGGCCTCGGTGGTCTGGCGGCCCTTGTTGCGGACGTAGACCTCGCTTGCCGGGTCTTCGCCGACCAGCACCACCGCCAGACCCGGTATCACGCCATGGTCGGCGCTCAGGCGGGCGACATGGTTGGCCACCCGTTGGCGCAGGGCGGCGGCGAATGCCTTGCCATCCAGGCGTTGGGCCTGGGGCTCCGAAACGGTCATGGGAAAGCCTCTTCGTCTCAGGACACGGAGCGCGCCGCCGTCAGCAGCGCATGATGCAGGGATGCCGCCGCCGAGCGCGGGCCGAGGATGTCGAGCCACCGCCCAGCCTCCCGGCACAGCACGACGCAGCCGAGATGATCGATAGTGGTGCGATGGGCCGTGCCGGTGGTCATGGCGGCGGGGTCGAGGGGGCACAGGCGTTCTAGCAGGGCCACGACCGCATCGCCGGTGATGGCGAAGCGCGCCCAGGCATCGGTCTGTTCGGTGACCGAGGCGGCGTCGCCGACCGCCGCCTTCAGCCGGGCGGCTAGGTCTTGGTGGCTGGCATGGGGGGCTTCGACCATCCACTGACCGGGGCCGGTCCAGAACACGCCAAACGGTGCCTTGCCGACCCAGGTCGCCACGGGGGGCAGACCGACGCCGAGAAAGGACGCCGCCGCCGTGGCGAGGGCGGCATCGCGGTCGCGGCGGCGGGCCAGCGAGGCGAGGGCCATGTCCGGCACTTCGGCGATGCGCAGGCCGCCGACGGTCTCGACGCGGGCCTCGCGGCCACCAAGGGCGGTGAGGGGCGAGAGGGCATGATCAGGCACGGAGCTTCTCCCCGTCGGGATCGATGAAGTGGGGGCTGACGACTTCCACGGCGACATCGGTGCCGCCCAGCGGATCGACGGCACGCAGGGTCTCGCCGGTGCGGCTGTCGCCGTGGGCCAGGAAGGCCAGGGCGATGGCGCAGCCAAGATGCGGCGAGAAGGCCGCCGACGTCACCCAGCCCTGATCGCTGGCGGCCGTCATCGGCGCCCCGCGCGGCAGCAGGTGGGCCCCGGCGACCAGCGGGTCGGCGGGATCGAGCGGGCGCAGGCCGACGAGGCGCAGGCGTCCCGGCCCGTCGAGATCCTCGCGGCGGGACAGCACGGCGCCGATGCTGTCCTTTTTCGCCGATACCATATGTCCCATGCCGAGCATGCGCGGGGTGCTCTGGCCGTTGAGTTCGTTGCCGGCCGGATGTCCCTTCTCGATGCGCAGAACGCCGAGCGCCTCGGTGCCGTAGGCGGTGACGCCGAGATCCTCGCCCGCCGCCATCAGGGCCCGCATGAGCGCGTCGCCATAGCGGGCGGGAACCGCCACCTCGTAGGCCAGTTCACCGGAGAAGGAGATGCGGAACAGCCGCGCCCGCAGGCCGCCGCACACCGTCACTTCGGCGCAAGCCATGAACGGCAAGGCGCCGTTGGACAGGTCGGTCGCCGGATCGACGACGCGGCGCAGCAGGTCACGGGCGCGGGGACCGGCGACGGCGATCTGTGCCCAGGCGTCGGTGGTGGAGATCAGTTGCACGTCCAGGTCCGGCCACAGGCATTGGCGACAGAACTCCATGTGCCGGAAGACGGCGACGGCATTGGCGGTGGTGGTGGTGACGACGAAGTGATCCTCGGCCAGACGGGCGGCGGTGCCATCGTCCTTGGCGATGCCGTCCTCGCGCAGCATCAGGCCGTAGCGCACCCGGCCCACCGGCAGTTTGGCGAAACCGTTGCAGTAGACGCGGTTGAGGAACAGGGCGGCGTCGCTGCCCTGGACGTCGATCTTGCCAAGGGTGGTGACGTCGCAGACCCCGACGGCGGCGCGCACGGCCAGCACCTCGCGGTTCACCGTCTGACGCCAGTGGGTTTCGCCGGGGCGGGGGAAATACTGGGCCCGCATCCAGGCGCCGACCTCGACGAACACCGCGCCCTGCTCCTCGGCCCAGCGATGGGTGGGCGTCAGGCGGCGGGGACGGAAGTCGTCGCCGCGCGACCGTCCCGCCAGGGTGCCGAGTGACACCGGCGTGTAGGGTGGTCGGAACATGGTGGTTCCGACCTCGGGGATGGGCTTGCCGGTCAGCTCGGCCATGATCGCCAAGGCGCCCATGTTGGCGGTCTTGCCCTGGTCGGTGGCCATGCCGAGGGTGGTGTAGCGTTTGAGGTGCTCGACGGCGCGGAACCCTTCCTGATGCGCCAGTTTCACGTCCTTGACGGTGACGTCGTTTTGCTGGTCGAGCCAGGCCCGGCCGGCATCGGAGGCGACGTGCCAGAAGGGCGCCAGCGCCACCGGCGCGTCCTCGGCGCGGGGGAGGCGCGGCATCGGGCAGGGGATGCCGATTGCGGCCAGGGCGGCGACGGCGCCGGTCGCTCCGTCGCGCAGGGCGCCGGCGGTGGAAAGCGTGCCGGCGGCGGCGCCGGCGACGGCCAGGCCAGGCGGCAGATCGGGGCCGGGGACGAAGGCGGCGAGGGTGTCGTCCCACCGCGGCCGGGCGCCCTGGTGACAGGTCAGGTGAACCGTCGGGTTCCATCCTCCCGAGACGCCGAGGGCGCCGCAGGCGATCTTGCGCAGGCCGCCATCGGCGGCGCGCACGGTGATGGCGGTGAGGCCGAGACGGCCGGCGGTGTCGACCACCCGCGCCCCCGCCAGAACCTCGTAATCCGGCGAGCGCGGGGCGTCGGGCCGCACGTCGACGACGGCGGCGACCTCCAGGCCGTGGGCGTGCAGATCGCGGGCGGTGCGGTGGCCGTCATCGTTGTTGGTGAACACGGCCACCCGCCGCGCCACCGCCACCCCCCAGCGGTTGGCGTAGGCCCGCAGGGCGCCGGCCTGGAGGATGCCGGGGCGGTCGTTGTTGGCGAAGGCGATGGGACGTTCGATGGCGCCGGCGCACAACAGGGCGCGGCGGCTGTGGATGCGCCACAGGATTTGTCGGGGCTTGCCCGGCGCCGGCACCGGCAGATGATCGCCCACCCGCTCCACCGCGCCGTAGACGCCATGGTCGAAGGCGCCGATGACGGTGGTGCGCGGCATCAGCCGCACGCCGGGCAGGGTGCCCAGTTCGGCCAGGGTCGCGGCCAGCCAGTGGGCGGCGGGGGCGTCGTCGAGGGTCAACGTCTCGGCGTTGAGGCGGCCGCCGAGGCGGAAATCCTCGTCGGCCAGGATCACCCGCGCCCCGGCGCGGCCGGCGGTCAGGGCGGCGGCGAGGCCGGCCGGGCCGGCGCCGATCACCAGCAGGTCGCAGTGCAGGAAGCCCTTGTCGTAGACGTCGGGATCATCCTGCATGGACAGGCGGCCGAGGCCGGCGGCCTTGCGGATGGCCGGCTCGTAGACCTTCTCCCAGAACGAGCGCGGCCACATGAAGGTCTTGTAGTAGAAGCCGGCGGTCAGGAACGTCGAGAGCCGGTCGTTGACGGCGAGCGCGTCGAAGCGCAGCGACGGCCACCGGTTCTGGCTTCGCGCCGTCAGCCCGTCGAACAGTTCCGCCGTGGTGGCGCGGGTGTTGGGCTCGCGCCGGGCGCCGTCGCGCAACTCCACCAGGGCATTGGGTTCCTCGGAGCCCGCCGACAGCGGTCCGCGCGGCCGGTGATACTTGAACGACCGGCCCATGAGGCGCACGCCGTTGGCCAGCAGCGCCGAGGCCAGGGTGTCGCCGGGGTGGCCCTGGTAGGTCCGGCCATCGAAGGTGAAGGTCAGCAGGCGGGAGCGGTCGATCAGGCCGCCGGTGCCGCCGATGCGGTTGATCTGGCTCATCGTCCGCGCCCCCGCGAGCGGGCGACATCGACGGCCAGTTCGGCGCGCAGGATGCGGTGGGTCACGGTGTCGCGGGTCACCACCAGCCAGGAGCGGTCGCCCTGTTCATGATACCACAGCTCCCGATGTTCGCCGGCTGGGTTGTCGCGCAGGTAAGCGTAATCGTGGAAGGCGTCGGCGGCGTCGTCGGCCAGGCCATCGGGGCGGTCGATGAGGCGGGCGTCGCCCAAATAAACGAATTCCTGGGCATCGCGGGGCCCAAGCAGCGGATGGGGAATGATCATCGCGTCCTCGGTGCTGGTGGGCTCAGTGCAGGTTGGGCTGGGCGCCCACGCCCTTCTCGTCGATCAGCGCGCCGGCGCGGAAGCGATCAAGACGGTAGGCGGTGGCGGTGGGGTGGGGGGTATCGGTCGCCAGCAGGTGGGCGAAGGCGTAACCGGAGGCGGGCGTCGCCTTGAAGCCGCCGTAGTTCCAGCCGCCGTTGACGTACAGGCCCTCGACCGGCGTCCGGTCGATGATGGGCGAGCCGTCCATGGACATGTCGACCAGTCCGCCCCAAGCGCGCAGCAGGCGGGCCCGGCCGATGATCGGCATCAGCGCCATGCCGCCTTCCACCACGTCCTCGATCACCGGCAGATTGCCGCGCTGGGCGTAGGAGTTATAGCCGTCGATGTCGCCGCCGAACACCAGCCCGCCCTTGTCGGACTGGCTGACGTAGAAATGTCCCGCCCCGAAGGTGATGACGCCCGGCACCACCGGCTTCAGTCCCTCGCTGACGAAGGCCTGGAGAACGTGGCTCTCGATCGGCAGCCGCAGCCCGGCCATGGCCATCACCCGGCTGGAGCTGCCGGCCACGGCGGCGCCCACCGTCCGGGCGCGGATGGCGCCGCGCGTCGTCTCGACGCCCCGGATGCGGCCGTTCTCGATGGTCAGGCCGGTGACGGCGCAGTTCTGGAGGATATCCACCCCCAGGGCATCGGCGGCCCGCGCGTAGCCCCAGGCCACAGCGTCATGACGCACGGTGCCGCCGCGCCGGTGCAGCAGGCCGCCGTGGATGGGGAAGCGGGCGTTGTCGAAATTCAGGAACGGCGCCATCGCCCGCACCTGGTCGCGGTCGAGCAGTTCGGCGTCCGAGCCGTGCAGGATCATGGCATTGCCACGTCGGCGGTAAGCATCGCGCTGGGTGTCGGAATGGTAGAGGTTCAGGATGCCGCGTTGGCTGACCATGGCGTTGTAATTCAACTCTTGCTCCAGGCTCTCCCAAAGCTTGAGCGAGAACTCGTAGAACGGCTGATTGCCGTCGAGCAGGTAGTTGGCGCGCACGATGGTGGTGTTGCGGCCGACGTTGCCGCCACCGATCCACCCTTTCTCCAGCACCGCGATGCGCCGGCCGCCAAACACCTTGGCCAGATAGTAGGCGGTCGCCAGACCGTGACCGCCGCCGCCGATGATGAGGGTGTCGTACTCGGCCTGCGGGCTGGGGTCGCGCCACGCCGGGCGCCAGCCGCGATGGCCGGTGAGACCTTCCTTCAGAACCTGGAAAAGCGAATAGCGCACGTCGCCGCCTCCGTGGTGAACGCGACGAGTGTGGCACGCAGGGCCGATCCCCGATGTCCCATTATTGACTCATGATGCTCCAAAAGCGACTTTAGGCGCCGGTGGTCTTGCGGAGGCGTGCCGATGCGGATCGGCTTCATCCTGATTGACGGTTATGCCCTGATGTCCACCGCCGCGGCGGTGGAACCGTTGCGTGCCGCCAATCTGCTGGCGGGGCGGATGCTTTATGACATGCGCTTCCTGGCGGTGGGCGGTTCCACGGCGCGGGCATCGGCCGGTGCCCTGTTCGAGACGGTGCCGCTGGCCGAGGCCGGAACCGACTTCGACCTTGTGTTCGTCGTCGCCGGCGGCAATCCGTTCGCCGTCCGCGCGCCGACCCTCGACGCCTATCTGCGTCGGCTGGACGCCCGGCGGGTCCGCTTGGGGGGGATTTCCGGCGGTGCGGCCCTGCTGGCCCTGGCCGGGGTGATGGGGGGGCGGCGGTTCACCGTCCACTGGGAGCACATGGACGCCCTGCGGGAACTTTCCGACCGCTTCCTGCTGGAGCGTAGCCTGTTCGTCATCGACCGCGACCGTCTGACCTGCGCCGGTGGCGTGGCGCCGCTGGACATGATGCACGCCCTCATCACCGCCGATCACGGCATGGCGCTGGCGCGGGAGGTGAGCGACTGGTTCATTCACACCCAGGTGCGTCCGTCGCAAGACCCCCAGCGGGCCGGACTGGTGGAGAAGTACAACGTCCACCATCCCTCGCTGCTGGCCGCCATCGAATTGATGGGCAGTCACATCGCCGACCCCCTCGGGCTGGAGCATCTGGCGGAGCTGTCGGGCCTTGGTTCGCGGCAGTTCCAACGATTGTTCAAGGACCGTCTGGGCACCACCGCCATGGCCTTTTACCGCGACCTGCGACTCGCCAAGGCCGACGACTTGCTGCGGCAATCGCCGCTCTCCATCCTGGAGGTCGGCGTGGCCTGCGGCTTCCCCAATCCATCCCATTTCGCCCGCCTCTACCGCGCGCGTTATGGCATCAGCCCCGGCGAGGCGCGGCGCGCGCCGGGGCGGGGAAGTGCGGAGGCACCGGCGCGGCGCCCCTGATCGCGCGCATAATCCCATCTAGCGGGATTTTTTCGTTAGTTGTCCCGTATCATGGGATTTTTGAGTGTTTCACTTTGACGCTCCTGCCGGTGCCGAACATGCTCGCCCTCCGGGACAGCACCAGGAGGACCGCCTTGTCAGACCGCGTGGTCATGCTTTCCGGAGGGACCAGGGGCATCGGCGCCGCCATCGCGGAGCGCCTGCTGACTGAGGGATACCACCTCAGCCTCGGCATCCGCCCCGGCTCCCCCTTGCCCGCGAGCCTGTCCGGCGCCGACCCCGACAGGCTGGTCCGGCATCCCTTCGACGCCGCCGACCGGGCCTCCCATGACGGCTGGGTCGCCGCCACCGAGGACCGTTTCGGCCGCATCGACGGGCTGGTCAACGCCGCCGGTATCAACCCGCCCAATGCCCTGTGCGATGTCGACGAGGCCACCCTCGATGCCTTGTGGGCGGTCAACGTCAAGGCGCCGCTCCATCTCATTCAACTGGCCCTGCCGGCGCTGCGGCGCAGCGGAAGGGGGCGGATCGTCAACATCGCGTCGCTGTCGGGCAAGCGGGTGAAGAACGCCAATGTCGGCTACGCCATGACCAAGTTCGCGTTGGTCGCCCTCAGCCACACGGTACGCCAGCAGGAATGGGATGCCGGTGTCCGTTGCACTGCCGTGTGCCCCGGTTTCGTCCGCACCGACATGACCGCCGGCGTCACCAAGGTCGCCGCCGCCGACATGACGACGCCCGAGGAGGTGGCCGCCACCGTCGCCTTCGTCATGGGGCTGTCCAACTCGGCCAGTGTCGCCGAGGTCGCCGTCAACTGCCGGGCGGAGGACCTGTATTGATGCGGCCCCTGTTCGTGCGTCGCGCCGCCGCCTCGGGCGCCTCTCCCATCGCCTTCCGCATCAACGGGCGCCCCGCCGAGGCCCAGCCCGGCGACACCATCCTCACCGCCGTGCTGACGCAGGAGAGCCGCCTGCGCTGGAGCGAGTTCGGCGACGGGCCGCGCGCCGGCTTCTGCCTGATGGGCGCCTGCCAGGACTGCACCGTGCAACTTGGCGACGGCTCCCGCGTGCGGGCCTGTTCAACGCCGGTGGAACCCGGCATGGACGTGCTCACCGACTGGCCGGAGGCGGTCCCCGCGCTGGCCGAAGTGCCCCAGGGAGAGACGGCATGACCGAGCCCCGTGTCCTCATCGTCGGTGCCGGTCCGGCCGGTATCCGCGCCGCCGCGACGCTGGTGTCGGCCGGCCTGCGGCCCACCGTCATCGACGAGGGCGACCGCTGCGGCGGCCAGATCTATCGTCAGCCGCCGGACGCCCGCCGCCGTCCCTACAAGACCCTCTATGGCTGGGAGGCCGGCGCCGCCCGCGCGCTGCACGACACCTTCGACCGCTTGCGACCGGCCATCGCCTATCACCCGCGCACCCTGGTGTGGAACATCACCGCCGACGCCGTTCACATCCACGACCGCAGCGCCGGGGGCGTCGGACAGCTGCCGTATAGCCACCTCATCCTCGCCACCGGCGCCACCGATCGGGTGATCCCGCTTCCCGGCTGGACGACCCCCGGCGTCTATACCCTGGGCGGCGCCCAGATCGCCCTCAAGGCCCAGGACTGCCTGATCGGCCGCCGCGTGTGCTTCGTCGGCACCGGGCCGCTGCTCTATCTGGTGGCGCTGCAATACGCCCGCGCCGGGGCGACCGTCGCCGCCGTGGTGGAGACCAGCCCCCTCGGCCGCCAGATGCGCCACGCCGCCGGCTTGCGCCATGCGCCGCTGACGGCGCTCAAGGGACTGTCGTTCATGGCCGAACTGGCGCTGCGGCGGGTGCCGGTGCTGCGCGGCGCGGTGCCGCTCGGCATCGAGGGCGACACGGAGGTCAGCGGCCTGCGGCTGCGGCACCGGGGACGGGAGCGGCTGATCGCCTGCGAGGCGGTGGCGCTGGGGCACGGTCTGCGCTCGGAAACTCAGCTGGCCGATCTGGCCGGCGTGCCGCGCGACTATGACGCCCGCCAGCACAATTGGGTGCCGCGTGTCGGCATCGACGGACGCACCAGCCGCGCCGGGGTCTATGCCGCCGGGGATGGCGCCGGCATCCAGGGCGCGCGGGCGGCGGAACTGCGCGGCACCCGCGCCGCCCTGGCGGTGCTGGAAGACCTCGGACGGCCGGTGGACGCCGCGCTGGTGGCCCGCGCCGAGGCTGCCCTCGGCCGCTGGAGCCGCTTCCGCGCCGCGCTCGATGCCATGTTCCCGGTGCCGGTGGAGGGCTTGCCCGATCTTGCCGACTCGGTGGTCGTCTGCCGTTGCGAACACATCACCGCCGGCGACATCCGCCGCGCCATCGCCTTGACCGGTGCCGAGGATCTCAACCGCGTCAAGTCGTTCAGCCGCGCCGGCATGGGGCGCTGCCAGAGCCGCTATTGCGGCGGCACCACCGAGGCGCTGGTGGCGGCGGCCACCGGCCGGGCGCCGGCCGTCGTCGGGGTGCAGCGGTCGCAGCCACCAATCAAGCCGATCCCGCTGGAAGACCTTCTGCGTCCGGCCCCCGGCGCGCTGCCACTCGACCCGGAGGCCGTGGCATGAGCCCCGACACCCGCCCCCCCGTCCCCGCACCCGCCGGGGCCGTCGGCGTCGCCGATCCGTCGCCCCTGCCGGCCCGCGCCGACGTGGTGGTCATCGGCGGCGGCACCGCCGGCTGTTCGGCGGCGCTGCATCTGGCCCAGGCCGGCCGCTCGGTGATCCTGTTCGAGCAGCGGCTGTGCGGCAGTCAGGCCAGCGGCGCCAACTATGGCGGCGTCCGTCAGCAGGGGCGTTGCCCGGAGGAACTGCCCATCTCGTTCCGGGCCCGCGCCCTGTGGGACCGCCTGCCGGCGATCGTCGGCCATGGCTGCGGCTTCCAGCCGATCGGTCACATCAAGCTGGCGCGCACCGAGGCCGATTTCGCCACCCTGGAGGCGTGGGCCGATATGGCGCGCGGTCATGGTCTGTCGGTGGGGTTGATGACCGGCAATCAGTTGCGCGACCGGCACCCTTACCTTGGCACTTCGGTCTATGGCGGCTCGTTCTGCGCCACCGATGGGCAGGCCAATCCCCGGTTGGTGGCACCGCTGTTCGCCAAGGCCGCCCGCGCCGCCGGGGCCGACGTGCGGGAACACGCGCCGGTCGCCCATCTGGAGCGTGACGGCGCCGCCTTCCGCGTCGGTCTCGCCGATGGCCGGTCGCTGCGGGCCGATGTGGTGCTCAACACCGCCGGCGCCTGGGGGGCCGGACTGGCGGCACACCTGGGCGAGCACTACGACGAGACGGTGCTGTCGCCCAACATGCTGGTGACGGAGCCGCTGCCGCCGACCCTGACGGTCAACTACGGCATCTGCGGCGGCGATGTCTACGTGCGGCAGACGGCGCGGGGCAACGTGGTGTTCGGTGGCGGCCGCGGGCTGTCCGACCTCGCCACCCTATGGTCGCGGCCGTCGTCGGTCAGCAGCGCCAGGGCCGCCGGCAGCGCCCACGCTCTGCTGCCGATGCTGCGCTCGGCCGGCATCATCCGCTCGTGGACCGGCATCGAAGGCAGCATGCCCGATGACCGGCCGGTGCTGGGGGAGAGCCCCTCCGTGCCCGGCCTGTTCCACGCCTTCGGGTTTTCCGGTCATGGCTTCGCCCTCGGCCCCGCCGTCGGCGCGGTGCTGGCGGACCTCGTCCTCATGGGACGCACCGAAACCGACATCGGCGGGCTGACGCCGGCCCGGTTTCCAAAATCAAGGGCCTGAAACGGGCCGACCAAAACAAGGCCCCGAAGCGGGCCGCTTGGCTTCTGATCGTCTGGAAGATGGAGAAAGACGCTATGTCCTATACCCGATCGATCCTTGCGACGGCCGGTCTGACCGGTCTTCTGGCGGTGGGCGCCGTCCAGCCGCTGGCGGCCCAGGAGGCGGCGCAGGTGCTGCGCGTCGGCATGGGCTCCGGCGACATCGGCAAGATGGACCCGCATGTGTCCGCCGGCACGCCCGAGAAGATGCTGTTTGGCTGGCTGTTCGACGGCCTGGTCCGCCTGAAGCCCGGCGAATCCAACCCCGAGTTCATCGAGCCGGCGCTGGCCACCTCGTGGGAGCACAGCCCGGACAACCTGGTGTGGACCTTCACGCTGCGGCAGGGCGTGCAGTGCCATGGCAAGTACGGCGAGTTCACCGCCGAGGACGCCGCCTTCTCGCTGAAGCGCGCCGCCGATCCCAGCCGCTCCAGCTTCTCCAGCGATTTCAGCAGCTTGAAGTCGGTCGAGGCGGTGGATGACTACACCCTGCGCATCGAGTTCTCCGAGCGGGTGCCGAGCGTTCTCGGTCTGCTGGTGAACCTCCAGGGCGGCAACATGGTGTGCAAGGATGCCGTCGAGGATCTGGGCGACGGGTTCGCGCAAAACCCCATCGGCACCGGCCCGTTCATGTTCAAGAGCTACGAGCCGCAGCAGCAGGTGGTGCTGGAGGCCAACCCCGACTATTACCTGGGCAAGCCGAAGGTCGACCGCATCGAGTACAAGTTCATCCCGGCCATCGCCAGCCGTGACCTCGCCTTCCAGAACGGCGAGCTGGACATCACCTTCGGCCAGTCGGACAAGAACTGGTACGATCGCATGAAGGCGGTGCCCGGGGCCTCCGTCATCGCCATCGAGCCGGCGGAGCTGTACACGCTGCACCTCAACATGGCGAAGCCGCCCCTGAACGATCCCAAGGTGCGCAAGGCCATCGCCCATGCGCTGCCGCGCGACGGCATCGTGCAGTACCGTGGCGAGAGCGTCGCCCGCGCGGCGCCGTCCGTCGTGCCGCAGGGCTATCTCGGCCATTCCGCCGACACGCCGCTGCCGGACTACGATGTCGCCAAGGCCAAGGCGCTGCTGGCCGAGGCCGGCCATCCCGATGGCATCACCCTGACCGTGGTCCAGACCTCGTTGCCGGTGATGCGCGAAACCATGGAGGTCATCCAAGGGCAGTTGCGCAAGGCCGGCATCACCGTCGATCTCCAGATCGTCGAACACGCCACCTTCCACGCCGACATCCGCCAGGACAAGAGCGACATGGTACTCTATGCCGCCGCCCGGTTCCCGGTGGCCGACACCTACCTGACGCAGTTCTATGACTCCAAGAGCATCGTCGGCACCGACACGGCGGTGACCAACTTCTCCCATTGCGACGTGGCCGACAGCGAGATTCGCCAGGCGCGGGTCGAGGCCGATGCCGAAACCCAGCGCGCCCTGTGGGCGGAGGCGCAGAAGAAGATCGCCGAGGCCGTCTGTGCCATCCCGGTCTACGAGGCGCTTCAGGTCTGGGCCATCAGCGACCGCGTGACGCTGGGCTACGAGCCGCACGGGTCATTGCAACTGGGTCTGCCGGTCACCGAAGCGACCACGGTGAACTGATCGCCCCCCGGCCCCGGCCGCTGCGGCTGACCGCCGTGGTGGCCGGGGTCCCCCCAGGACAGGGAAGGCGCCCATGCTTCGCTATGCGATTCTCAAGCTCCTTTACGCCGTTCCGACGCTGCTTGCGGTGCTGGCGCTGGTCTTCGCGCTGACCCGCATCATCCCCGGCGACCCGGCGCAACTCATTCTCGGCGATCAGGCGACGCCCCAGGCAATCGCCGCGCTGCGGGCCGAACTGGGGCTCGACAAGCCCTTGTGGGCGCAGTTTCTCGATTTCGTCGCCGGTATCCTGCACGGCGACTTCGGCACCTCCATCGTCACCGGCACCAGCGTGCGATCGCTGGTGGCCGACGTGCTGCCGGCGACCCTGGAACTGACGGTGGCATCGCTGCTGATCGGTGCCGTCATCGGCGTGCCGGCCGGCGCCTGGGCGGCCGTCCATCGCAACGGCATCCCCGACATCGTCAGCCGCCTGGCCTCGCTCATCGGCCTGTCGCTGCCGGCCTTCGTGTTCGGCATCCTGCTGCTGATCGTCTTCGCCGTGAAGCTGGGGTGGTTCCCGGTCATCAGCGCCCCCGGCGACGGCGGCCTGCTGGGCCGTCTGCGCGCCCTGGTGCTGCCGGCCTTCACCCTTGGCATCCTCATGGCGGCCTACATCACGCGGGTCACCCGCTCCTCCATGCTTCAGGTGCTGGGGGAGGATTTCATCCGCACCGCCCGGGCGAAGGGCGTGCCGTGGTGGCGCATCGTGCGGCGCCACGCCCTGCGCAACGCCATCATCCCGGTGGCGACCGTCGTCGGCCTGTATCTCGGCGTGCTGATCGGCAATTCGGTGCTGACGGAGATCGTTTTCAACCGGCCGGGCCTCGGCAAGCTGATCGTCGGCGCCCTGGCGCAGCGCGATTACCCGGTGCTTCAGGGGTTGATGGTGCTCTACACCCTACTGATCGTCATCGCCAACCTGCTGACCGATCTCGCTTACGGCGCCCTTGATCCGCGCGTGAGGTACTGAGCATGACAGCGATACCCGAAACCGCCGCCCGTCCGGCGGCGCCGGTCGCCGGTACCGGGCGGCGCCAGGCCGTCGGACGGGCGGCCCGCGCCCTGTGGCGGACCCTGAACGCCAACCTGACCACCCGGATCGGCCTGTGGCTGTTCGTCGCCGTCGCCCTGATGGCGATCTTCGCGCCGCTGATCGCCACCCACGATCCGCTCGATCAGGAGTTGCTCGCCCGCCTGACCATGCCCAGCGCCGAGCACTGGCTGGGCACCGATGCCTTCGGCCGCGATATCTGGTCGCGCATCGTCCATGGCGCCCGTATCTCGCTGGTCATCGGGTTGCTGGCGGTGCTCATCGCCATGGTGATCGGCACCCTGTTCGGTATCGTCGCCGGCTATTTCGGCGGCTGGGTGGATCAGATCATCAGCCAGGGCACCGACATTCTGCTTGCCTTCCCGTCGCTGATCCTCGGCCTGATGGTGGTCGCCGTGCTGGGGCCGAGCATGGAGAATCTGGTCGCCGCCATCACCCTGACGACCATCCCGCAGTTCGTGCGGGTGGCCCGCGCGCCCACCATCGCCCTACGCGAGCGGGATTACGTGCAGGCTTGCAAGGCGCTCGGCTACTCGCCCCTGCGAACCATGGGCATTCACATCCTGCCCAACATCCTGCCGGAAGTGCTGGTGATGGGCTCGCTGTGGCTGGCCACGGCCATCCGGGTGGAGGCATCGCTCGCTTTCATCGGCCTCGGCGTCAAGCCGCCGACACCCACCTGGGGCGGCATGATCCGCGAGGGCTTCGAGAACGTGCTGACCAGCCCCTGGCTGGCCATCTGGCCCAGTGTCGCGATCCTGATCGTCGTCTTCGCCCTCAACATGATCGGCGACGGGCTGCGCGATGCCGTCGATCCACGTATGAAGGGAGGCCAGTGATGGACACGCCGACCGCTCCGCTGCTGGAGGTCCGCGACCTGTCGACCCAGTTCCGCATCGGCGGCGGCTGGTACGCGGCGACCCGCGGCATCTCCTTCGATCTGGCGCCCAACGAGACCCTCGCCCTGGTCGGCGAGTCCGGTTGCGGCAAGAGCATCACCTGTCAGTCGCTGCTGGGGCTGATCCCCGCCGCCGGCCGCACCCGAGGCAGCATCCGCTACCGGGGGCGGGAACTGGTGGGCATGCCGGAGGCCGAGTTGGAGGACCTGCGCGGCAAGGAGATCGCCATGATCTTCCAGGAGCCGATGACCGCCCTCAATCCGGTGATGACGGTGGGCGAGCAGATCGCCGAAAGCCTTCTGGTTCACCATGTCGGCGGCCGCCGCGAGGCCCGCGCCGAGGCGGTGGCGCTGATGGAACGGGTGCGCATCCCCGCCGCCCGCCAGCGCTACCATGACTATCCGCACCAGTTTTCCGGCGGCATGCGGCAGCGTATCGTCATCGCCATGGCGATGGCCTGCAAGCCCCGCATCCTGCTGGCCGACGAGCCGACGACGGCGCTCGACGTGACCATCCAGGCGCAGGTGCTGGCGGAGTTGCGCGACCTGTGCGCCAACTTCGAGATGTCCATGGTCTTCATCACCCACAGTCTGGGGGTGGTGGCGGCCATCGCCGACCGGGTGGCGGTCATGTACGCCGGCGAGATCGTCGAGATGGCGCCGGTGGACGAGCTGTTCGCCAACCCGCGTCATCCCTACACGCGGGCGCTGCTGGCCGCCATTCCGCGCGTCGATCGATCGGTGAACGATCTGGTCGCCATCCCCGGACAGGTGCCGCCCATCACCCGGTTCGAGGAGGGGTGCCGGTTCGCCCCCCGCTGCGAGCACCGGATGCCGGCCTGCACCGCCAGCCGCCCCCTGCTCGCGCCCTTCGGTGCCGAAGAAGACCATCGCGTCGCCTGCCTGCTGTGGCACGACGACCGCCAGGAGATCGCCGCCCATGATGCCAGCCTCGCCTCCGGCACCGCTGCTTGACGTCCGCGACCTGAGCAAGCGTTTCAAGGTCCGTCCGCGCCTGGGGGCGCCGGCGGGGACGGTTCATGCCCTCGATGCCATTTCGCTGACCGTCGGTCGCAACGAAACCGTCGGTCTGGTCGGGGAGTCGGGTTGCGGCAAGTCCACCGCCGGCCGCGCCATCCTGCGCCTGACCGAGCCCGACGAGGGGACCGTCACTTTCGACGGCGAGGACGTCCGCGCCATGGCCGGGCGCGACCTGCGGGCGTTGCGCAAGCACATGCAGATCATTTTCCAGGATCCTTATGCCTCGCTCAATCCGCGCCGCACGGTCTACCAGACGCTCGCCGAGGCGCTGACGGTTCACCGTATCGGCACGCGGGCGGAGATCCCCGAGCGAGTGGCGGCGCTGCTGGAGGATGTCGGCCTGCCGGCGGAGGCCGGCCCCAAGTATCCGCACGAGTTCTCCGGCGGACAACGCCAGCGCATCGGCATCGCGCGGGCGCTGTCGGTGGCGCCACGGCTGATCGTCGCCGACGAGGCGGTGTCGGCGCTCGATGTCTCCATTCAGGCGCAGGTTCTCAAGCTGTTGGGGCGGCTGAAGGAGGAACACGGCCTCAGCTATCTGTTCATCACCCATGATCTTGGGGTGGTGCGCTACTTCTGCCAGACGGCGGCGGTGATGTATCTCGGCCGCATCGTCGAGTCCGGCCCGGTCGCCGCCCTGTTCGATGCGCCGCTGCATCCTTATACCGAGATGCTGCGCAACGCCTCGCCGGTGCCGGACCCGGTGATCGCCCGCCAGACGGTGAAGGTGACGGGCGAGGTGCCGTCGCCGCTGGCGCCGCCGCCCGGCTGTCACTTTCATCCCCGCTGCCCCCAGGCGACGGCCGTGTGCAAGGAGGTCCGGCCGGCGTTGCGGGACATGGGGGGCGGCCGGCGTGTCGCCTGTCATCTGCACGCGGCCTGACTGCGGCGGCTTTTCTTCCGCCGCCGGGTGGGGTTAGGCTGGCGCGGGCAGGGGCGGACGGCGAGAGAAAACGGCATGGACCCGGTGTCTTCGATCCAGGTGGTGGACCGTGTGGTGGCCATTCTTGAGGTGGTCGCCTCGGCCGGTGCCCAGGGCTGCCGGCTGAAGGACATCATCGAGACGCTCGGCCTCAAACGCGCCACCGCCTACCGGCTGGTGGCCAGCCTGCGCAGCCACGGCCTCATCATGCTCGGCCCGGACGGGCACCGCTACCAGATCGGCATGCGGTTCCTGTCGCTGGGCGGGCGGGCGAGCAGCATGTCGACCCTGCGCGACATCGCCCGGCCGTCGTTGCTGCGTCTGGCCTCCCTGTTCGGCGACAGCTTCTTTTCCTTTGTTCACGACGGCTACGAGACGGTGTGCATCGACTACCGCGAGGGGAATTATCCGGTCGCCAGCTATGCCCGTGGCGTCGGCGGCCGGGTGCCGGTGGGGGTGGGGCAGGCGTCCATCGCCATCCTGGCGTTTCTGCCCAAGGGCGAGCAGGAGGAAATCCTCGCCCACAACCATGAGATCCTGACCGGCGCCTACGGCATCGACATCGACAAGCTCCAGGCGGAAATCGCCGCCACCAGCGAGCGCGGCTATTCCCTCGGCACCGGCTCCTGTCAAATTCCCGAGTACACCGGGCTCGGCGTCCCCGTCTTCAACGATCACGGCCGCCCGGTGGCGGCCATCAGCTGTTCGGCCCTGATCGGGCGGTTCCTGGCCGAGAAACGCAAGCAGATGGCGGCCATGATGATCTCGGAAGCGAAGATCATCCAGGGGCAGATCAATCCGCTTGATCCCTTCCTGGTGGCGCCCATCCGTAGTTGAGGCCGCCCCTCCGTCGCCCGGCGCCGGATGTTACCCGCCGCTGTCCAGCACCTGACGCAAGCCCTCGCGGTAGGTCGGGTAGGCGAGGCGGACGCCGAGGTCGGCCTTGATGCGGTCGTTCCGCACCCGCCGGCTGTCGCGGTAGAAGCTGGCGGCCATGGGGGACAGGTCGGCCTGATCGAAGGGCACCGCCAGCGGCGGCTCGACGCCCAGCAGCCGGGCGGCTTCCTCGATGGGTACCTCGGGCGCCGCCGGTTCGTCGTCGGCGACATTGTAGATGGCGCCGGGGTCGGGCCGCGTCATGCTGGCTTGCAGGACGGTGGCGATATCCTCCACATGAATGCGGCAAAATACCTGTCCCGGCTTGATGACGCGGCGGGCGCGGCCGGCGCGGATCATGTCGATGGCGCTGCGGCCGGGGCCGTAGATGCCGGCTAGCCGGAAGATGTGGACCGGCAGGCCGTGGCTGCGCAGGAGATCGAGCCATGCCGCCTCCGCCCCCACCCGGCGCTCGCTGCGGCTGACGTCGGGGGTCAGCGGCGTGGTTTCGTCCACCCAACCGCCCTGATGGTCGCCGTAGACGCCGGTGGTCGACAGGTAGCCGAGCCAGCGCAGGGTCGGCAGGGTGGCGAGGTCGAGGCCGTGCCGTGCCGCCACCGGGTCGCCCTCGGCATCGGGTGGCACCGACACCACCGCATGGGTCACGCCGGCCAGGGCGCCGGGCGGCAGCGGGTGGTCGCGGTCGAAGGGCAGGACCTCGATTCCGGCGGCGGTCAGGGCGGCGCGCTTGTCGGCGCTGCGGGTGGTGCCGACGACGGACCAGCCGAGGCCGCGCAGCCGCCGCGCCAGCACGCCGCCGCTGAAACCGAGGCCAAAGACGAACAGGCGGCCGGGTTCGGTCATGACATCCTCTTGCATTTTCGCCACAGTGCGTCCCGACTGTAGGCGCGAGCCGCCGTTCCCTCAAGCCGACCCGGTGCCACCGTGATTACAAACATCGTCCGCCGCCTGCCGCTGACCCTCGCCGCCGCCGCCGCCGTGCTGGCCCCGCCCGGCATCGCCGCCGCCCAGCAGGTGACGGAGGCGCAGATGTACCGCGACTGCATGCGCCTTGCCGCCGAGCAGCCCAAGGATGCCTGGGAGAAGGCGGGGCAGTGGATCGGACTCGCCGGCGGCGAGCCTGCCCGTCATTGCGCCGCCGTCGCCCTCATTGGCCTGGAGGAATACCGCGAGGCGGCGGAACGGCTGGAGATGCTGGCCGTCACCTCGACCCGCGAGGACGCGGTGCGGGCCGGCATGTTGGCGCAGGCGGCCCAGGCGTGGCTGCTCGACGGCAATCCCGAACGGGCCTATGCCGCCCAGACCACGGCGCTGGAACTGCTGCCCGATGATCCGTCGCTGCTGATCGACCGGGCGGTGACGCTCGGCACGGCGAAGAACTACGGCGACGCGGTGGCCGATCTCGGCCGTGCCCTGGCGGCGGCGCCGGATCGGCAGGACGCGCTGGTCTACCGCGCCACCGCCTACCGCTATCTCGATCAGCTGGATCTGGCCCGCGCCGACATCGAGCGGGCCTTGATCCTCGATCCCACGTCACCCGGCGCGCTGCTGGAAAAGGGCATCCTGGCCCGCCTGGCCGGCGACGAGAGCGGCGCCCGCGAGGCGTGGAAAACCGTGCTCGCCACCGCCGCGCCGGAAAGTCCGGAGGCGGAGCAGGCACGCGACAACATCGCCCGGCTTGAACTGGGCGAGTAGGTGCCTCGCCCGCTCTCGCTCCTACAGCGTCAGCGACGAAATGGGGACCAGCGACCGCTCGCCCTTGATCACCACCAGCCCGCTTTCCGTCACCTGCCACCGCCGGCGGTCCTCGTCGAGGTCGTAGCCGATGACGGTATCGGGTGGGATATGCACGTTCTTTTCGATGATGGCCCGGCGGATGCGGCTGCCGCGGCCGATTTCCACGTCGTCGAACAGGATGCTGTCCTCCACCAGCGCGTAGGAATGCACCCTGACGTAGCGGCCGAGCACGCTGCGCTTCACCGTGCTGCCGGAGATGATGCAGCCGCCGCACAGGATGGAGTCGATGGCATGGCCGCGCCGCTTGTCCTCGTCGAAGGCGAACTTGGCCGGTGGATCGCTATAGCCGGCAGTGCGCAGCGGCCATTGCCGGTTGTAGAGGTTGAGCGGCGGGACGATGGCCCGCATGTCCATGTTGGCTTCGTAATAGGCATCCAGGGTGCCGACGTCACGCCAGTAGGGGGTGTTGTCGACCGGGTCGCCAGCGATGTGGTTGGTCTGGAAGTCATAGGCGTACATGGGCACGCGGCCGATGAGCGTGGGCAGGATGTCGGTGCCGAAGTCGTGGCCGCTGCGGGGGTCGGCGGCATCGCGGCCGACCAGATCGAGCAGCAATTCGGTGTCGAAGATGTAGTTGCCCATGGAGGCCAGCACCATGTCGGGGCGGCCGGGCATGGTGGGGGCATCGGGCTTCTTTTCGTGGAAGCCGACGATGCGGCCGTCGCCGTCCACCTCGATGACGCCGAAATCCTTGGCGAAGCGCTTCTCCACCGGCAGGGCGGAGATGGTGACACCGGCCCCCTTTTCGCGGTGGTAGGCGATCATCTGCCGCACGTCCATGCGGTAGATGTGATCGGCGCCGAACAGGACCACGACGTCGGGGCGGGACTGCTCGATCAGGTTGGCGTTCTGGAACACGGCATCCGCGGTGCCTTTGTACCAAGTCTCGCCGGGGGTGCGCATCTGGGCCGGCACCGGGATGATGAACTGGTTCTGCAACATGCTGCCGAACTGCCAGCCATCCCGCAGGTGCTGAAGCAGTGACTGGCTGCGGAACTGGATCAGCACATAAATCGAGTAGATGCCCGAGTTGATCAGGTTGCTGAGGACAAAGTCGATGATCCGGTACTTGCCGCCGAAGGGCACCGCCGGCTTGGCCCGTTCCGCCGTCAGCGGTGCCAGCCGCGTTCCCTTGCCGCCCGCCAGCACCAGTGCCAGAACCTTCAGTTCCATGGTGTCACCCCTGCAATCCGCCGCCGTGTGGCCGTCTCCGGCACAGCCTGCCATGGCCGCCGCCCGGTTGCGAGAGGCTTGCCGGGTGGGCGGGCTCGAAAGTCGCATTTTTTCACCGGGCATGGGCGTGGGGCGCACCGTGGTGGGGCTATCGAACCGCCTTGCCGAGTCGCGTCCGTCGTGCCAAAGGTGGGGGCAATCTTCCAGCAAACGGCAGAGCGGACCGAGGACAGGGTGAGCAGCGCAGGGCAGGGCGTGGAACTGACGGACGTCACCGTCCGGCGCGGGGGGCATGTGGCCCTGGCGGCGGTGAACCTTGCCCTGCCCGAGTCCCGTGTCGGCCTGGTCGGTCGCAACGGCTCCGGCAAGTCGACCCTGGCGCGGCTGGTGAAGGGGCTGCTGAAGCCCGACGCCGGTCGCGTGCGCGTCCACGGCCTCGATCCCGCCGCCCGCAGCCGCGAGGCGGTGGCCTGCGTCGGTTTCCTGTTCCAGAATTCCGACCACCAGATCCTGTGCCCGACGGTGGTGGAGGAGATCGCCTTCGGGCTGGTGGAGTTCGGCACCCCCCGCCGCGAGGCCGAGGACCGCGCCCGTACCCTGCTGGCCGCGCACCATGTCGCCGACTGGGCGGCGCGGCCGGTGGCGGCGCTGTCCGAAGGGCAGCGGCGGCTGGTCTGCCTGCTGTCGGTGCTCATCATGGGGCCGCGCCTGCTGGTGCTGGACGAACCCTATGCCGGCCTCGACATTCCCACCCGCCTGCGCCTGGCCCGCTTCATTGCCGGGCTGCCGCAGCAGGTGATGCTGATTGGACACGCCGCCGAGGACTTCGCCGGCTTCGACCGCATCCTGTGGCTGGAAGCCGGCCGGGTGGAGCGTGACGGCCCGCCGGAGGTGGTGCTGCCGGCCTTCGTCGCCGCCATGCACCGGCTGGCCGGCCTCGGCGACCTGGGGCAAGCCGACGGCACGGAGGAGGCGGCGCCATGGGTCGCCTGACGCCGTTGGCCGCCCCTGCCCGCCGGCTGCCGGCCGGCGTCAAGCTGCTGCTGCTGGCGGTCGCCAGTGTCGGCCTGTTCCAACTGGGTGATCCGCTGGCATTGGGGGCGGCGGTGGCGGCGGTGCTGGCGCTGGCCGGGCTGGCGGGGGCGTGGTCGGCGGTGGCCGGCCTGCGGCCGCTGGCGCTGGTGATCGTGCTGTCGTTCGCCATGCATGCGGCGCTCGGGGACTGGCTGCTCGGGCTGGTGGTGTGCCTGCGCATCGCCGCCCTGGTCATGCTGGCCGGCATTGTCTCCGCCGTCACGCCGCTGTCGGAGATGCTGACCGCCTTCGAGCGGGCGCTGGCGCCGCTGCGCCGCCTCGGCGTGCCGACCCGCGCCATCGCGGTGGCGCTCGTCATGACCCTCCGCTTCGCGCCGCTGCTGGCGGAACGGTGGCGAACGCTGGGCGCGGCCTGGCGCACCCGCTCGCCGCGCCGGCCGGGATGGCGGCTGCTGATCCCTTTCGTGATCGGTGCCCTGGATGACGCCGACCGTGCCGCGGAGGCGCTCGCCGCCCGCGGCGGTTTCCTGGAGACGTGAGACCATGCCTTCCACCGTTGCCCGCATCGCCCTGTTCGCCGCCCTCATCGCCGCCCTCGGGCTGGTGCCGCAGATCACCCTGCCGTTCGCCGGTGGCGTGCCGATCACCGCCCAGACCCTCGGCATCATGCTGGCCGGACTGATCCTCGGGCCGTGGCGCGGCGCCGCCGCCGTGCTGGTGTTCCTGGCGGTGGTCGCCATGGGGGCGCCGCTGCTGGCCGGCGGGCGGGGCGGCCTGGGCGTGTTCGTTGGTCCGACCGTCGGTTTCCTGGTCGGCTTCCCCATCGCCGCCATCGTCATCGGCCTGATCTGGCGCGCCATGCCGGAAGGGCGGCCGATGCTGGCCGGGGTGACGGCGGCGGTGGTGGGCGGCATCCTCACCCTCTACGCCTTCGGCATTCCCGGCCTTGCCCTGGTCACCGACATGCCGTTGTCGAAAGCCGCCATGGTGATGGCCGCCTTCATCCCCGGCGATATCCTGAAGGCACTGATCGCCGCCGCCGTGAACCGCGAGGTCCGTCGCGCCCGCGTGCTCGCCTGAGGGGGCGGCCCGGCCTCTCAGGCGCCGTGCCAGACTGCCTCGATGCGGTTGCCGTCGGGGTCGCGCAGGAAAGCGGCATAGTAGCCGGCATGATACTCCAGCCTCGGCCCGGGCGGGCCGTCGCACCGGCCGCCATGGGCCAGGCCGGCGGCATGGAACGCTCCCACCGCCGCCCGTGACGGTGCCTTGAAGCACCAGTGGCGACGGTCGGCGGAGATGCCGCCGGCGGCGAGGCGCAGCGACATATAGCAGCGGTGCGGGTGGTCGCGGTCGGCCCGCAGACCATAGCCGCTCCAGCTCTCGTCATGGCCGACGCAGGGGTACCCCAGGGCGTCCATGATGGCATCCCAGAACAGCCTTGCGCGCGCCATGTCGGACACGGTGATGGAGATGTGGTCGAGCATGTTCAGGTCGGCCTTGCCGCTCCCTTGAGGCGCCCCCAGTACAAGGCTTCCAGCGTCCCCAGCGCCAGACGGGCCACCGCCAGCGCGGCAAGACCAGCCGCCGCCGTGCCTCCGACACCGGGTGTCGCCGAGGGACTGCCAAGGGCGCCGATCACCAGGGCAACGGCGCCCAGATTGGCGATGGCGGCGGCGCCACAGACGACCCGCGCCGCCGCCGGGCCGGCCGCCGTCGCGGTGGCGAGCGCCGCTGCCAGAGCCAGCAGCAGCAGGCCGACCAGTTGCGGCCAGAGCGCCAGGGTTCCGGCCGCGATCCCGAGTGATCCCAGCACCCCGAACGGTGCCAGCGCCAGCAGGGCAAGGCCGCTCAACGCCGAGAGAAGGGCATCGGCCCGTAGGATGATCCGCGCCTTGGGCAGGCCGCCCACCGGATCAGTCCGCCATCGCCGGACAGACCCCGCCGCCGCAGCCGCCGCCGGCGCACGGAGGCAGCACGGGCGCGGCCGGGGTGCGGGTGGCGGCGCCAAGTGCCGGCGCCATCAGCGCCTTGGTGATGGCGGTGTCGCCGCATTCCGGGCAGGTCAGGCTACCGGCGGCCGTGCGGGCGTCGTAATCGGCCATGTTGTCGAACCAGTGGTCGAAGGCATGGCCGTGGCTGCATTGCAAGGTATAGCGGATCATGAAGGTCTCCCCCGTCGTGGGCGCTTAACGCAGGACTGACCCTGCTTATAGCGCCAGCCGACGGGGGATTTGAACCGTCAACCGCGCTTACTGAAGGGTGTAGGACCCCAGTTCGCAGAGATCGATCCCTTCCTCGGTCAGCTTCTCACCGCCGTCACCGACGAACAGGATATCGTAAACGCAGGTGGCTTCGCCGTCGGCGATGGTGACCGCCGCGGTTTCACCGGAGCCCAGGACTTCGACGCCGAGGATGTCCTCGCCCCAGTTCTGGTCATGGGTGGGGCTGACATACATCTCTACCAGCACGACCTCGGACTTGTTGTGCAGGTCGAACACGAGATCCTGCGCCAGGGCCGGCGCGGCGGCGAACAGGACGGAGCCGGCAAACAAGGCGGCGATGCAACGCTTCATGATGAACCTCTTTGGTGAAAAAACAGGGTTATGCTATCGCCCCTTCCGACGGGCGCCCAGGGGGCACGAGCGCCCTATTGCTTTCGTCGTGGTCCAGTTCGACCGAGGCAGGGGCCGCCCGCATGGTCGCGACAGTTGCGGGCGGCCGGGGCTTTGCCTATATACGTGGCCGGTCCGCATCGGCATCCTTCGGTGCGGAGTGTGTATGTTCGCGTGAAACCCATGGGGGTCTCCGACGGTGCCTTCCTTGAAGAGGGCCGCGCCAGACCTGCCGCAACGAGAGGTGACATCATGAGCAAGGTGATCGGTATCGACCTCGGCACCACGAACTCGTGCGTGGCCGTGATGGAAGGCAAGGACGTCCGCGTCATCGAGAACAGCGAAGGCGCCCGCACCACCCCCTCCATGGTCGCGTTCACCGAATCCGGCGAGCAACTGGTCGGCCAGCCGGCCAAGCGCCAGGCGGTGACCAACCCGGAAAACACCCTGTTCGCCATCAAGCGCCTGATCGGCCGCCGCTACAGCGACCCGACCGCGCAGAAGGACAAGGGCCTCGTTCCCTACCAGATCGTCGAGGGCGACAACGGCGATGCCTGGGTCGAATCGCGCGGCAAGAAGTATTCGCCGAGCCAGGTGTCGGCCGTCATCCTTCAGAAGATGAAGGAAACCGCCGAGAGCTTCCTGGGCGAGAAGGTGACCCAGGCGGTCATCACCGTCCCGGCCTACTTCAACGACAGCCAGCGCCAGGCCACCAAGGACGCCGGCCGCATCGCCGGCCTTGAAGTGCTGCGCATCATCAACGAGCCGACCGCCGCCGCCCTTGCCTATGGCATGGACAAGAAGGCGACCGGCATCATCGCCGTCTACGACCTGGGCGGCGGCACCTTCGACGTGTCGATCCTGGAAATCGGCGACGGCGTGTTCGAGGTGAAGTCCACCAACGGCGATACCTTCCTCGGTGGTGAAGACTTCGACCAGAAGGTCATCGACTACCTGGCCGACGAGTTCAAGAAGGAGCAGGGCATCGACCTGCGCTCGGATCGCCTTGCCTTGCAGCGCCTGAAGGAAGCCGCGGAAAAGGCGAAGATCGAGCTGTCCAGCTCCATGCAGACGGAAGTGAACCTGCCGTTCATCACCGCCGACCAGTCCGGCCCGAAGCACCTCAACATCAAGCTGACCCGCGCCAAGCTGGAAGCCCTGGTCGAGGATCTGGTCCGCCGCACCATCGAGCCGTGCCGCAAGGCGCTGTCCGACGCCGGCCTGAAGGCGAGCGAGATCAACGAGGTGATCCTGGTCGGCGGCATGACCCGCATGCCGAAGGTGCAGGAGACGGTGAAGGAATTCTTCGGCCGCGAGCCCCACAAGGGCGTCAACCCCGATGAAGTGGTCGCCATGGGCGCCGCCATTCAGGGTGGCGTGCTGAAGGGCGACGTCAAGGACGTGCTGCTGCTCGACGTCACCCCGCTGAGCCTCGGCATCGAGACGCTGGGCGGCGTGTTCACCCGCCTGATCGACCGCAACACCACCATCCCGACCCGCAAGTCCCAGACCTTCTCCACCGCCGAGGACGGCCAGACGGCGGTGACCATCCGCGTCTTCCAGGGCGAGCGCGAGATGGCCGCCGACAACAAGCTGCTCGGTCAGTTCGACCTGGTCGGCATCCCGCCGGCGCCGCGCGGCGTGCCGCAGATCGAGGTCACCTTCGACATCGACGCCAACGGCATCGTCAACGTCTCGGCCAAGGACAAGGCGACGGGCAAGGAGCAGGTGATCCGCATCCAGGCCTCGGGCGGCCTCGCCGACGCCGACATCGAGCGTATGGTGAAGGAAGCGGAAGCCAATGCGGAGGCCGACAAGAAGCGTCGCGCCGCGGTGGAAGCCCGCAACCAGGCCGACAGCCTGATCCACCAGACCGAGAAGAACCTTCAGGAATACGGCGACAAGATCGCCGCCGCCGACAAGCAGGCGGTCGAGCGCGACGTGCAGGCGCTGAAGGACGTGCTTGATTCCGGCGATGCCGAGAAGATCAAGGAACTGACCAACGCCCTGATGCAGTCGTCCATGAAGCTCGGCGAGGCCGTGTACAAGGCCCAGCAGGACGGCGCCGCCGGTGGTGCCAGTGCCGCCGGGGCGGCGGGTGCCGGCGCGGCCGGTGCGGCTGGCGCCGGGTCGACGGACGAGACGGTGGTCGACGCCGACTTCGAAGAGGTCGACGACAAGAAGGACCACAAGTAATCCTTCGCTGATCGGCGGGCGGCACCGGACACGGGCCGCCCGTCCGACCTTCTGCCTCCGAAATTCTAGAAAACAGAACAGTGGCGATGAGCAAGCGGGATTACTACGAGGTCCTCGGCGCTTCCAAGGGTGCCAGCGCCGACGACCTGAAAAAGGCCTACCGCAAGCTGGCCATGCAATATCACCCCGACCGTAATCCGGGGGATGCATCGGCCGAGGCCCGGTTCAAGGAACTGAACGAGGCTTATGACGTCCTCAAGGA
>JAEWWF010000381.1 GCA_023396465.1 Pseudomonadota bacterium | reverse complement strand
CCCCCTCGCCCTGGCACACCCGCCCCGATCCCGCCGCCGCGCCGACCGTCCGCGCCGCCACCCTGCGCCTTGCCGCCACCGCCGCCGCCGAAGCCCGGTGGCAGCCGGCACGGGCGGAAGCCGATGGCGTGCTGCTGGCCCGCGCGCTGGTGGAGGCGCCGGGCAACATCCTCACCCCCACCGCCTTCGTGGAGCGGGCGCGGGCGCTGGAGGCGCTGGGCGTCGGGGTGGAGGTGATCCAGGGCGTGGCGACGCTGGAAGCCGCCGGCTGCGGCCTGCTGGCGGCGGTCGGCCGCGCCTCCGCCCACCCGCCGGCGCTGGTGACGCTGACCTGGCCCGGTCATGGTGTGGCGGCGGACGCGGCGCCGCTGGCGCTGGTCGGCAAGGGCATCACCTTCGATACCGGCGGCCTCTCCCTCAAACCGGCCGACGGCATGGAACGCATGAAGGGCGACATGGGCGGGGCGGCGGCGGTGCTGGGCGCCATTCATGCCCTCGCCTCCATGCGGGCCGCCTGCCCCGTGGTCGGCGTGCTGGCCATCGCCGAGAACATGCCCGGCGGCGACGCCCTGCGCCCCGGCGACATCCTGCGCGCCCGCAACGGCCTGACGGTGGAGGTGGTCGATACCGATGCCGAGGGCCGGCTGGTTCTGGCCGACGCCATCGCCCATGCCACGGCGGCACGGCGGCCGCGGGCGGTGGTCGACGTGGCGACGTTGACCGGCGCCGTGGTCACCAGTCTCGGCCGCCACATGGGCGGCCTGTTCTGCGCCGACGCCGCCTTGGCCTCGACCTTGCGCGCCCTGGGCGATGCGGTCGGCGAACCGCTGTGGCCACTGCCACTCGATCCGGCGCTCGACGACGACCTGCGCAGCGACGTCGCCGACCTGCTGCAATGCGCCCCGGCCGGCCGCTTCCTGCCCGATGCCCTGCACGCCGCCCGCTTCCTGTCGCGCTTCGTGCCGGCGGGGGTGCCGTGGGCCCACCTCGACATCGCCGGCCTGGCGTGGAGCGATGACGACCGGCCGCTGTCCCGTCGCGGCGCCACCGGCTTCGGCGTTCGCCTGCTGACGGCGCTGGCACGGCACTCCAGGGCCTGACGGGGACGGCGGGTCGGACATCCTCCTGTCACGGCTTTGCCACGCCACCTTCCGATCCCCCCGATCGTTCTTCTTCCAACAAAGGCGCCACGGCGCCGCCAACGCACGACGAAGGAGAAGCGATCATGCGTCGCATGCACAAGCTTGGCCCGAAGACCGTCCTCACCGCCCTGGTCCTGGGCCTGACGGCGCCGGTGCTGGCCGCCTGCGAGGACGAAGGCCCGATGGAACAGATGGGCGAACAGCTTGACGAGGCCGGCGAGGAAAGCGCCGAAGCCCTGGAAGATGCCGCCGACCGCATGGAGGAGCGCACCGACCGCATGGTCGACTGAGCCCGCCCACTCCTGACGCGATGAACGGCAGTCCGGGCCGCCCCCTCCTGCTCCTGGGGGCGGCCCGGTCCTTTTGCGCCATCGGTACCGGCGAACGCCGCCGGGGCGCCGCGTGTTGATGCGGTGATCCCGACGCCGCCGGAGACTCCCCATGCTGCCCGAGGCCGAACGCCGAGACCTCGCCGCCTTCACCCGGCGGGTGCTGATCGTCGCGGCGGTGGTGACCGGCCTGTGGGCGCTGTGGAAAATGGCGACCTTCGTCATCCTCGCCTTCGCAGGGGTGCTGCTGGCCGTCATCCTGCACCGCACCGCCGCCCTGCTGGCGCGCCTGCTGCACCTCGGCCGCATTTGGGCTCTGGCGCTGCTGCTGGTGCTGTGTCTGGGTTTGTTCGTGGGCGGCGGCGTACTGTTCGGCGCCCAGGCGGTGGCTCAATTCCAGGAATTGAGTCAGACCGTGGAGCAGGGGTTTGGCCGTATCCGTGACTGGATGGAAGCCTCCGGCTTGATGGCGGTGGTGGAGGATACCACCGGCAGCGGCCTGCTGGACGGCGGCATGGCGGCACGGGTGATGACGGTCGCCTCCACCCTGTTCGACTTCGTCGTTGGCGTGCTCATCATCCTGTTCGTCGGCATCTATCTGGCCGCCGCGCCCGCGACCTACCGCCAGGGCACGCTGCTGCTGTTTCCCCCCAGCCGCCAGCGCCGCATCGCCGCCACCCTGGATGCCATCGCGGAGGGGCTGTGGCGGTGGACGCTCGGCCAGTTGGTGTCCATGGTGGCGGTGGGGGTCGGCGCCGCCGTTCTGCTGCTGGTGCTCGACGTGCCCATGGCGCTGGCGCTCGGCCTCGTCGCCGGACTGCTGGAGTTCATCCCCATCCTCGGGCCGTGGCTGGGGGCGGTTCCGGCGGTGCTGGTGGCGCTGACCGTCGATGTCGCCACGGCCGGCTGGGTGGCCTTCGGCTTCTTCGTGCTGCAACAGGTCGAAAGCTACGTCATCGCGCCCACGGCGGCCCGCTGGGCGGTGCATCTGCCGCCCGCTCTCGGGGTGGCCGCCACCATGATCTTCACCCTGCTGTTCGGATTCCTCGGCCTGGTGTTCGCGACGCCCTTCATGGTGGCGGTGATCATCGCCGTGCGGTCGCTCTATATTCGCGGTGCCCTGCAACAGGATCCCGGCGACGGCCGCATGCCCGGCTGAGCCGCCCGCCGCGCCGCCGGCCCTTCCGCGCTGCGGCATTTGCCGCTATCGTCCGGTCTTCACGCCTCTCCCCCGCGCAGCCGTCACGGACCCGATGTCGCCCACCGGACCCCTCGCCCTGTACCGCAGCAAGCTTGCCTCCGGCGAGCTGAAGCCCGATTCGGCCCAGGCGCTCGCCGCCGAAAAGCTGGAAAGCCTCGCCCACGCCCTGCAAGGCTACGAGCCGTCCACCGGCGCCACCGGCTGGCGGGCCCGCTTCGGCTTCGCCCAGCGCCACCGCCGCGAGGAACCGGAGACGCCCCCCGGCCTCTACATCTACGGCGAGGTGGGGCGCGGCAAGTCCATGCTCATGGACCTGTTCTATCAAACGGCGCCGGTGGCGAAGAAACGCCGCCTGCACTTCCACGAGTTCATGCGCGACATCCACGCCGACTTCCACACCCGCCGCCAGAGCAAGTCGGGCGGCGACGACGCCCTGGCCGACATCGCCCGCGGGGTGGCGGACAAGACCTGGCTGCTGTGCCTGGACGAGCTGGAAATCCACGACATCGCCGACGCCATGATCGTCGGCCGCCTGTTCGAGGCGCTGATCGCCGCCGGCACGGTGATCGTCACCACCTCCAACCGGCCGCCACAGGATCTCTACAAGGACGGCCTGCAACGCGAGAAGTTCCTGCCCTTCATCGACCTGCTGTGCCGCCGCCTGGACGTGCTGCAACTGGTGTCGGTGACCGATTATCGTCTGGGGCGGGTGCAGGGCTCCAAGGTCTACGTCGCCCCTCTCGGTCCGGCCGCCGATGCCGAGATCGAAGCCATTTTCCAGCGCCTGCTGGACGGCACGCCGGCCGCCCCCGATTCGGTGGTGGTGCACGAGCGGGTGATCCCGGTGCCGCTGGCCGGCAACGGCACGGCGCGCTTCTCCTTCACCGATCTGTGCGACAGGCCGCTCGGCACCCACGACTACCTGCAAATCGCGACGCTCTACGACTGCGTGGTGATCGAGCGCATTCCCCGCCTGGGGCCGGAAAACCGCAACCAGGCGCGGCGCTTCGTGACGCTGATCGACGCCCTGTACGACCACAAGACCCTGATGATCTGCTCCGCCGAGGCGCCGCCGGAAGACCTGTACCTGGAAGGTGACGGCAAGTTCGAGTTCCAGCGCACGGTCAGCCGCCTGATGGAGATGCAGAGCGAAGACTACCTGCGACGCCCTCATCTGACTTGAGATTTTCTGGGTTCCGCCCCCCGCGCAAGACCAAGCCGCCTCCGGCGCCGGCCTGTGGCCAGCCGTGCCCCTACTGGGTCACGATTTTCACCAGGCTGCCCGGCGTCAGACCGTCCCGCACGGAGAGGTCGTTCAGCAACCGGAACCAGTCGTCGTTGAACGGGCCGTAGGGCAGCCGGGCGGAGAGATCGGCGACGGTGTCGGCGGCCTCCACCCGAGTCACGATCAGCCGCAACGGCCGCAGCGACGAAGCTTCCTCGGCGCTCAGGTGGCGGAAGCTGTAGGTCATGCGGCGGAAAGCTTCGTCAAAGCGGTTGAACTGGCCGTCCGACGCCATGAACAGGAAGCGCACCATCACATCGGGCTGCGGCGCTGGCACGGCCACCACCTGGGCCCGCACGGGTCCGCTGGCGGTGGACAGGCGGGCGGCCACGGTCGCCGCCGACAGTCCGTTGAAGGTGATACGCTCCGGCCGCCCCATCGCCGCCGGACCAACCCAGCGGGCGACGAAGGCCCCGGGGTCGCCACCCCCACGGGTAAGGTCGAGCACCGCCGTGGCGCCGCCGGGATGCCGAGCCGTCACCCGCTCCTTGCCGTTGACCAGCCGGAAGCCGTCCGGCGCTTCAAACGCGAAGCGCAGCGACGGGTGGGCGAAGCGGCGGCCACGGTCGAGGATCAGCCCCTGCTCCGGGTCTTCGCCGAACAGCATGCCGTTGATTTCCGACAGGAAGGACTCGCGGCCCACCACCGGCTGCGGCGGTCGCCCCGCCTGGGCCAGCTGCATGGCCTGGCGCACGCGGTCGAGACTGCGCGGGTGGGTGGCCATGATGTTATAGGCGTCGGCTTCCGACGGGTCGCGCCCGGCCATGCGGGCCTCCAGCCGCGATTGCTCGCCCAGGGTGGCGAGGAAGCCGGCCATGGCGTCGGGGTCGTAGCCGGCGCGGGTCATGTAGCGGAGGCCGAGCATGTCGGCCTCCATCTCCTGGTCGCGGGAATAGCCGCGCAGATACACCTGGGCGCCTTGGCCGGCCATGTTGGCCAGCTCGGCGCTGCCGGTCGCCGCCCCCAGCACCGCCACCCCCAGCTGCGCCAGCAAACCGGCGCCCTGGCGTTCGGCCGAGTGGCGGGCGGTGACGTGGCCGACCTCGTGGGCCAGCACGCCCGCCACCTCCGCCTCGCTGGAGGCCATGGCGAGCAGGCCACGGGTCAGCGTCACCTTGCCGCCGGGCAAGGCGAAGGCATTGACGATGGGGGTATTGGCGATCGTCACCTGCCATGGCAGATGCGGATATTCCGTATGCGGAACCAGCCGCACCAGGATGGCATCCACATAGGCTTGCAGGCGGCGGTTCTGGTATGGGCCACCGAAAGCTTCCAGCAGCTTGGGGTATTCCCGTGCCCCCACCTGCACGTCGTCGCCAATGTCGGAAAAGGCGGTGAAGCTCGACCGTCCGGTGGCCGGGTTGGCGGTGCAACCGGTGAGGCCGAGGCCGCTGCCGGCCGCCGTCGCCATAGCCGCCGAGCCGAGCAGCAGACGCCGCCGCGACAGACCCGCGGCGCCATGACCGCAGCCGCAGCCGGCATGGTGGACAGCGTGGGGACGGGGGGCGGACGGGTGGCTCATGATGCGTCTCCGGCCGGCGGCGGGATCGGCAGACGCCCGCCGTCAGGCGAGGCGGGTGCCGCCCGGGCTGCTGTCGGGCGTAAAGGCGTTGAAGGTGATCAG
>JAEWWF010000197.1 GCA_023396465.1 Pseudomonadota bacterium | reverse complement strand
GCACCACCCCGCGCGAGGCATCGGACACCAGATCCATCACGTTGCAGGCGGCGATGTCGAAGCGGCGGCGCTCCATGCGCGCCATGCGCTCGTCGTGCAGGCGGCGGCGGTCGGGATCGTCGAAGGGGCTGACCACCTCCTCCCGCCCGGCCAGGAAGGCGGCGCGGTCGAGCAGGTCGATGCGCCGCTGCGTCAGCTTCAGGCGCAGGATGTCGCCGTCGCGCAGGAAGCCGATGCCGCCGCCGTCGAAGGCTTCCGGCGTCACATGGCCGATGCAGGCGCCCTTGGTGACGCCGGAATAGCGGCCGTCGGTCATCAGGATCGACGATGCCTCCAGCACCCGGTGATGGCGCAGGTTCTGGCTGGGCGAAAACATCTCCGGCATGCCGTAGGCCATGGGCCCCTGGCCGGCGATGAGGAAGGCGAAGGACAGCCGGTGCGCCTCCAGCAGCGCCCGGAAGTCGGCGGCCGAGACGTCGCCGCCGCTGCCGCTGCCGCCGTTGCGGGCCACCACGGCGGCGATCAGGGCGTCGTCCACCCCCTCGGTCGCCCGCAGGCGGTCGAGCAGGTCTTTCGAGGCGAAGTCGGCGTTGCAGACGTGTTCGTTCTCGTAATAGCGCACGACGAAGACATGGTCGTCGAAGTGGGCGTATTGCGCGTCCGACATGCCCGAGACCTTGACGACGCAGGTGTGGAAGAAGCTGCCGGTCAGCACCTCGACGCCCGACATCTTGCGCACCGGCACCGTGCGGATCACCGCCGCCTCTCCCAGCCCCGGGTCCACCGGGCTGGTCAGGCCGGCGGTGCGGTCGCGCCAAGTGGTGCCGGTGACGGTCGGCGCGTCCAGGTCCATGGGGATGCCGAGGTCGCTGAGCACGCGATAGAGGCTTTCCATGCCGCGATGCTGCCCGGCCAGGAACTGCTGCGCCAGCACGAAGGTGTCGCGGTTCTCGGTCAGGCTGTGGGCGAAGACCTCCGGCACCGGCGTCGCGTCACGGATGGCGCGGTAGTCGTCGATGGTCACGTCGAAGCCGGCGTGGCGCATGATGCAGGGCAGGTGCAGCAGCATGTTGCTGGACGAGCCGGTGGCGTTGTGGATGCGCACCACATTGGCGAAGTTGGCCCGCAGCAGGTTGCAGACGCTGAACTCCGGCTTGTTGAGCAGGGCGAACAGGCCGTCCATCCCCTGCGCCACCACCCGGTCGCCGGGCAGGGTGGTCAGCAACTCCAGCTCCGGCGGCGTCAGGCCGAAGGCGGCGAGCATGGTGCGGGACGAATTGCCGGTGCCGTTGAAGGCGCAGATGCCGCCGTGGCTGTCGCAGGTGTGTTCCGCCAGGGCATTCAGAAGCCGGCGTTCGGTGTCGAGGTCGATGAGGTCGAGGTTGCGGGCGCGCTTCAGCTGACCGGCAAAGGCCTCGTCGGACGAGCATTGCAGGATGTACTTGAGGTTGTCCTCGATGTCCTCCGCCAGTTCGCCATGGCCGGCATCGCGGGCGGCGCGGGCCAGGGCTTCCAGGTCGGTGCGGGTGTCGCCGGGGATTTTGCCGCCCTTGAGGACATGCTCGGGCGCGAACACCGCCCACACCGGCGCCTGATCGCCGCGATGGCGGCGGGCGACCTCGGCGGCGGCGAGGCCGGAGAGGATGGCGCTCGGGCTCTTGTCGCAGCCGGCCAGCACATAGGCGGCGTGGTAGCTGTGGCCCTCGAAGGTGATGTTCACCGCCCGCGCCGTGTCGTTGCGCGACGCCAGGCTGTAGCTCTGGCCGATGTTGTTCTGCGCCGTGCCGTCGCAGATGACGGGAACGGCGAAGGCGAACGGCACGCCGCCGTTCTGCCACACCCGCGCCGCCGCCATGAGGGTATGGGCGCGGTCGAGCAGGTGGGCCGGATGATCGGGCGAGCCGGCGATGATGGCGATGCGCGGCCGGTTGGCGACCAGCCGCTGCACCACCTCCTTCACCGTCACGCCCGGCAGGTTCGCCAGCGGGCTCGACGGCGGCAGTTCCTTGCGGGCGTCCTCCAGCAGGCGGACCACCGTGATGGGCTCGTTGGCAAGGCCCTGGATGCAGTCACGGTAGGGGTTCGCCCGTTCGCGGATGGTGATGGGTTCGTTATGGCCCCGTTGGTCTTCTACCATTCGGCTATGCTCCCGTCGTCATGGCGCCACACGGGGTTCCGCCAGCGGTGGCCTTCGCGGGCGCGCTCGATCACGAAGTCCTCGTTGATCTCGACGCCGAGGCCGGGGCCGGTCGGGATGGCGGTGTAGCCATCCACGATGGCCAGCGGCGCCGGGTCGACCAGATAGTCGAGCACGTCGTTGCCGGTGTTGTAGTGGATGCCCATGCTCTGCTCCTGAATGAACGCATTGTGCGACACGGCGTCCAGGTGCAGCGATACGGCCAGCGTCAGCGGGCCGAGCGGGCAGTGGGGGGCGAGGGCGACGTCGTAGGTTTCCGCCAGGGTGGCGATCTTGCGCCCCTCGGTCAGGCCGCCGCAGTGGGACAGGTCGGGCTGCACGATGTCGACACAGCGCGCCTCCAGCACCGGGCGGAAGTCGTAGCGGCTGAACAGCCGTTCGCCGGTGGCGATGGGATAGCCGAGGCCGCTGGTGATCTGCGGCAGGCAGTGCAGATGCTCGGGCAGCACCGGCTCCTCGACGAACAGCGGGTGGTAGGGCTCCAGCTCGCGCAGCAGAACCTTGGCCATGGGGCGATGGACGCGGCCGTGGAAGTCGATGGCGATGCCGACGTCGGGGCCGACCGCCTCGCGCGCTTCCGCCACGCGGGCGACGGCGTCCTCGACCTTGCGGTGGCTGTCGACGATCTGCATTTCCGGCGTGCCGTTCATCTTGAAGGCGGTGAAGCCCCTGGCCACCACCTCCTTCGCCTGCCGGCCGATGTCGCCCGGCCGGTCACCGCCGAGCCAGCAATACATGCGCATGCGGTCGCGCACCCGGCCGCCCAGCAGCTCATGCACCGGCACGCCGAGCGCCTTGCCCTTGATGTCCCACAGCGCCTGGTCGATGCCGGCGATGGCGCTCATCAGGATCGGCCCGCCGCGGTAGAAGCCGCCGCGGTAGAGGGTCTGCCAGATGTCCTCGATGCGGCGTGGGTCCTTGCCGATCAGGGTGTCGGCGAATTCCGCCACTGCCGCCTCGACGGTAGCGGCGCGGCCCTCGATGACCGGCTCGCCCCAGCCGCTGATGCCGGCGTCGGTCTCGATCTTCAGGAACAGCCAGCGCGGCGGCACCTGCCAGGTGGTCAGCTTGGTGATCTTCATGATGGCGACTCCTAGTCCAGCATCCACATGGCAAGCGGCGGGTAGAACAGCAGCGCGGCCAGGACCAGCAACTGCAAGACGATGAACGGCGCCACCGAGGCATAGATGTGCTTGAGGGTGATGTCCGGCGGCGCCACGCCCTTCAGGTAGAAGGCGGCGGGGCCGAACGGCGGGCTGAGGAAGCTGACCTGCATGTTGACGGCGAACAGGATGCCGAACCAGATCGGGTCATAGCCCAGCTTGACGACGATGGGCACGAAGATGGGCAGCGCCAGCATGGCAATGCCGATCCAGTCCAGGAACAGGCCGAGCACCAGCAGGATCAGCATCATCACCATGATGATGACCACCGGCGGCGCGTCGATGCCGAGGATGGTGCTGGAGACGAAGGCGTTGCCGCCCATCAGGTTGTAGACGCCCACCAGCGCGGCGGCACCGATGCCGATCCAGATGATCATGCCGCAGGTGTTGATGGTCTGCACCACCGACTCGCGCACCAGGGCGAAGGACAGCTCGCGCCGCACGATGGTGGCGGCGAACACGCCGGCGACGCCCATGGCGGCCGCTTCCGTCACCGAGGCGACGCCGCCGTAGATGGTACCGAGCACCAGGAAGGCGATCCTGCCCGGCAGGATGATGGCGCGGAACGCCTTCAGCTTTTCCGAGAACGGCATGTGCGCTTCCTCGGCGCTGAGCGGCGGGCCGAGGTCGGGGTTGCGGATGGTGCGGAACAGCACATAGGCGATGTAGGACAGCATCAGCAGCACCGCCGGGGTGATGGCGGCGGTGAACAGGTCGGCGATGGAGACCGAGGCGATCAGGCCGTAAATGATCAGCACGATCGACGGCGGCATCATGGTGCCGAGCGAGCCGCCGGCGCATACCACGCCGATGGAGATGTTGCGGTCATAGCCGAGGCGCAGCATCTGCGGCAGGGCGAGGATGCCGAGCAGCACGATCTCGCCGCCGATGATGCCCGACATGGCGGCCAGGAAGAAGGCCACCACCAGGGTTTGCACGGCGACGCCGCCGGGAAGACGCCCGGCCAGGATGCGCATGGCGTTGAACAGGTCGCGGGCGATGCCGGAGCGGTCGAGCAGGCTCGCCATGAAGACGAACATGGGCACCGCGACCAGCGAATACTCGGTGATGAAGCCGTAGACGCGGGCGGTCACCAGCGGCAGGGCCATGGGGCCGAACCAGCCGAAGGTGAAGGCAAGGGCGACAAGACCGGTGACGAAGGCGAGCGGCAGGCCGGTCAGCAGCAGCAGGAAGATGCTGCCCACCAGGACATAGGTGCCAAGCTCGATGCCCATGGCGGAAAAGCCGAGGTTCATCATGATGTCAGCCCTCCTTGCGGGCCGGTGCGGCGGTGCTGCCGGTGCCGTTACCGTTGCCGGTTTCGTCGTCGTATCCGTTTCCTTTGCCGCGCAGTGCCTGCCACAGGTGGACGATGGTCTGCGCCAGCATGACGCTGACGGAAATCAGGATGACGGTCTTGATCCAGGCCGGGAATGGCGGGTTCCACGAGGTGCCGGAGCGCTCCAACTGGATGACGCCGGTGGGGGCGTGGGTGGCCTTGTAGAACATCACCCAGGCGGCGTAAGTCATGCCGGCGAGGAACACGAAGGTGATGACGCCGTTCAGCACGTCCAGCCAGCGCCGGGTGCGGGGCGACACCGCGTCGTAGATCAGCCGCACGCGGATATGCTTGTCGCGGGCCATGGCGATCGGACCGCCGAGGGCGAAGATGACGGCGATCAGGAACACCGTGGTCTCATGGACCCAGGACGTCGGGCTGTGGAACAGGTAGCGGGCGATGACCTCGTAGACGCTGATCATGGCCGCCACCAGCACCAGCCACGCCGCCACCTTGCCGGCTTCGGCCACCAGGACGTCGAGGAGGGAGCGCAGATGGCCTTCCTGGCCGCTGCGGTCGACAGGCTGCACGCCCGGGTCGGTGTTCGACAGCTCCTTGAAGGCGTCGCGGTCGGAGGGGCGGATTTTCGGGGGTGTGGTCATGACGGAATACCTCGCGCGACGCGCCGGGCGGGGCCGGCACGAACCGTCAATGCGCCATCGGCTAGGCCGGGCCGCGGGGGGAGCTAGGGATAAGTAACGCGCCGGCCGCCGCGGCAGTGCCGCCCAGGGGGGAGGCGCCGCCGCGGCGACGGGACCGGTTACATCAGGTTGCGTTCGGTGAGGAACGCGGTCACGGAGTCGTAGGCCCTGTTGACAAAGGGGATTCCCAAATTCGCGCGGGCGTGATTCAACACTGGTCTTTGCGGAGACCAGTGGCATGCGTGGCGACCTGACGGACGAGGAATGGGAGATCATTGGGGCGCTGTTG
>JAEWWF010000196.1 GCA_023396465.1 Pseudomonadota bacterium | reverse complement strand
GCCGCGTGGAGACCGACGGAAACCACAAGCGCCGCCACGCCCCACCCACCGCCGGCCGTGGTGGCGACGGTGGCGCGCGGGTCGCTCCCGGGCGGTGCGTCCATCATGGCGCCAAGCCCCTTCAGTCCGGTCGGGGTGACGGAAGGGGCCAGGAACGCCTTCCGTCACCCGGTTGCCGTCAGCCGCGCGCCATCTTGCCCAGGCGCAGGCGCAGGGCGTTGAGGCGGATGAAGCCGTTGGCGTCGTACTGGTCGTAAACGGTGTCTTCCTCGAACGTCACGTAGTCCATGCGGTAGAGCGAGTTCGGCGACTGGCGGCCGACCACGGTCACGTTGCCCTTGTAGAGCTTCAGGCGCACGACGCCGTTGACGTTCTTCTGGGTCTGGTCGATGGCGGCCTGCAACATCAGGCGCTCCGGCGCGAACCAGAACCCGTTGTAGATCAGTTCCGCGTAGCGCGGCATCAACTCGTCCTTGAGGTGCGCTTCCTCGCGGTCGAGGGTGATGCTTTCCATGGCGCGGTGAGCCACCAGCAGGATGGACCCGCCCGGCGTTTCATAGACGCCGCGCGACTTCATGCCGACGAAGCGGTTTTCCACCAGATCGAGGCGGCCGATGCCGTGCTTGCCGCCCAATTCGTTCAGCTTGGTCAGCAGCGCCGCCGGCGACAGCTTCTCGCCGTTGATGGCGACGGCGTCACCCTGCTTGAACTCGACCTCGATGTACTCCGCCTTGTCCGGCGCCTGCTCGGGGCTGACGGTCAGGCGGAACATGTCCTCGTCGGGCTCGACCCAGGGGTCTTCCAGCGCCTTGCCCTCGTAGGAGATGTGCATGAGGTTGGCGTCCATGGAATAGGGCGCCTCGCCGTGCTTGTCCTTGGGAATGGGGATCTGGTGATCCTGGGCGTACTGGATCAGCTTGGTGCGGCTGTTCAGGTCCCACTCGCGCCAGGGGGCGATGACCTTGATGTCGGGCTTGAGCGCATAGGCAGTCAGCTCGAAGCGCACCTGGTCGTTGCCCTTGCCGGTGGCGCCGTGGGAAATGGCGTCGGCGCCGGTGGCCTCGGCGATCTCGATCAGGCGCTTGCCGATCAGCGGGCGGGCGATGGAGGTGCCGAGCAGGTACACGCCCTCGTACTGGGTGTTCGCCCGGAACATGGGGAACACGAAGTCGCGGACGAATTCCTCGCGCAGATCCTCGATGTAGATTTCCTTGATGCCGAGCATTTCGGCCTTCTTGCGGGCGGGTTCCAGTTCCTCGCCCTGGCCGATGTCGGCGGTGAAGGTGACCACCTCGCAACGGTACTCTTCCTGCAACCAGCGCAGGATGATAGAGGTGTCGAGGCCGCCCGAATAGGCCAGCACGACCTTCTTCACGTCGCCCTTCTTCATGATGATGCGCCCTTGAACCATAAGTGTGGGAATTGGCGAAGGGCGCAGTATAGGCGATGCCGCAGGGCGCACAAGGCCCGCGCGCGGCGGTCGGAACGGGCGGCTGCGGCGCGGTGCGCCGTGCTTGCCTCGGCGCGCGTTATGCTCTACCCCTTGACCCTCCATCCGGGACCGGTCCCGCCGCTCAACCTCAGAGAGTCGCCCGCAGCGCCCATGCGCATCTTCCGCCACTACGAGGAAGTCTCGCCCGACGTGCGGGGCGCCGTCATCGCCCTCGGCAATTTCGATGGCGTCCACCTGGGTCATCAGGCGGTCCTCGGCACCGCGTTGCGTCTGGCGCGGCAACAGGGGCGACCGGCGGCGGCCATGACCTTCGAGCCGCACCCGCGCCTGGTCTTCCGGCCCGACCTCGAACCCTTCCGCCTGACCAGCTTCCGCACCAAGGCGCGGCATGTGGAGGCGATCGGCCTCGATTTCCTCCATGCCCAGCACTTCGATGCCGCCTTCGCCGCCCGTTCGGCGGAAGAGTTCGTGCGCGACGTGCTGGTGGCCGGGCTCGGCGTCGGTCATGTGGTGGTGGGGGCCGATTACGTGTTCGGCCAGGGCCGCCAGGGCGATGTCGCCTTCCTGCGCCGCATGGCGGTGGAATACGGCTTCGACGTCACCTCGGTTGGTTCCATCACCGCCGCCGATGGCACCGTCTATTCCTCCACCAACATCCGCGCCGCCCTGCGCGACGGCCAGCCACGGGAAGCGGCGCGGCTGCTCGGCCGCTATTGGGAGATCGAGGGCCGGGTGGAGCACGGCGACGCTCGCGGCCGCACCATCGGCTTCCCCACCGCCAACGTGTCGCTCGGCGAGCTGCTGCGGCCGGCGACCGGCGTCTACGCCGTGCGCGCCGGCATCGACCGGGGGGCGCAAACTCTGTGGCACGACGGCGTCGCCAACTTCGGCCGCCGCCCGACCTTCGACAAGCAGGCGCTGCTGCTGGAGGTTCACCTGTTCGACACCGCCCCCGATCTCTATGGCGAGCACCTGCGGGTGGCGCTGGTCGCCCACCTGCGGCCGGAGCGCAAGTTCGCCGGCCTGGACGAGTTGCGCCATCAGATCGCCGACGACAGCACCGCCGCCCGCCGCATTCTCGCCGAACTTCCGGGGCAGGCTGGCATCGCCCCCGAGGTGCCATGGTCGGAGCCGCCGCGCGCCGACGGCCCGACGTGACCTGTCCCGCTCCCCCGTCAACCATCACGAGCCCCGCCGCATGACCGTCTCCTTCCGCCCCATGATCCCCGGTCTGATTTTGGCCGCCGTGATCCTGGCGGCCGATCAGATCAGCAAGATCATCATGGTCGATACCGTGATGGCGGTGCCACGGGTGATCGAGGTGACGCCGTTCTTCAATCTGGTCATGGCGTGGAACTACGGCGTTTCGTTCGGCATGTTCAACACCCCCGGCACCCAGGCCTGGGCCTTGATCGCCCTGTCGCTGGTGGTGGCGGCGGCGCTGCTGGTGTGGATGGCGCGCGAGCCGTCGCGGGTGGCGCGGCTGGCGCTGGCGGCCATCATCGGCGGCGCCATCGGCAACGTCGTCGATCGTTTGCGCTGGGGGGCCGTCGCGGACTTTCTCGATTTCCACGCTTTCGGCTATCATTGGCCGGCGTTCAACGTCGCGGACGCCGGCATCGTCATCGGCGCGGCGGTACTGGTGCTCGACAACCTCTTCCGGCCCTCCGAGCGCACGCCGGAGTAGACAGCACGACGGAGTTCAGACCTGTGAAGTTTTCGTCCTCCTTGCGATCCGTCTGGCTGATCGGCGGCAGCGTGGCTTGCACGCTGGCGCTTTCCGCCTGTGGCAACACCAAGCAGATGCTGGGCCTCGAACGCGAGGGGCCGGACGAATTCGCGGTGGTCTCGCGGGCACCGCTGTCCATGCCGCCGCAGTTCGCCCTGACCCCGCCGCAGCCGGGCGCGCCACGGCCGCAGGAGGGCACGGCGGAGATGCAGGCCCGCCGCGCCCTGACCGGTCAGCAGGTTCAGCAAGCCTACCTCAACGCCGGCCTCAGCCCCGGCGAATCGGTGCTGCTCGCCAAGTCGGGCGCCGCCCAGGCGCCGGACGACATCCGCTCGGTGGTCAACCGCGAGGCGTCGGTGCTGGCCGAGGAAAGCCGCAGCTTCACCGACCGTCTGGTGTTCTGGCGCCAGCCGGAGCCGCCGGGCACGGTGGTCGACCCCGAAGGCGAGGCCCGCCGCATCCGCGAGAGCCAGGCCCTCGGCACCCCCATCACCGATGGCGAGACGCCCCGCATCGAACGCCGCCGCAAGGCCATTCTCGAAGGGCTGTTCTAAGCTCGGGCAGCCCGGCGGCGCTTGTCGCGCCGCCGGGCCAGACCCATATGCCAGGCACGTTTCACCGGGCCCGGTCGGTGCAGAACCGGCCGGGCCCGCGCCATTTCGCAGGGAGTCAGGCATGCCGTTTCCCGCTTTCCCGACCATCGCCCTGCCACGGGCCGCGTCGGTCCTGCTGGTGACGCTGGCCGTCACCACCGCCGCGCCGACCATGGCACGGGCGGAAACAGCCGTTCTCGATCAGGTGTTCGACGCCCACCAGTTCACCCTCGACAACGGTTTGCAGGTGGTGGTCATCCCCGATCACCGGGCGCCGGTGGTGACCCAGATGGTGTGGTACAAGGTCGGCGCCGCCGACGAACCGCCGGGTAAATCGGGCATCGCCCACCTGTTCGAGCACCTGATGTTCAAGGGCACCGACGAAATCCCCCCCGGCGAGTTCTCCAAGATCGTCGCCCGCAACGGCGGCTCCGACAATGCCTTCACCGCCGCCGACTACACCGCCTACTTCCAGAACATCGCCGCCGACCGCCTCGATCTGGTGATGCGCCTGGAAGCCGACCGCATGGCCAACACCCGCCTGGACGAACAGACGGTGCTGACCGAGCGCGACGTGGTGATGGAGGAACGGCTGTCGCGGGTCGCCAACGAGCCCTCCGCCCTGCTGGGCGAGCGGGTCGATCTGGCCCTGTGGACGGTGCATCCCTACCGCAACCCGGTGATCGGCTGGGAGCACGAGTTGTCGACGCTCGGCCACGACGACGCCATCGCCTTTTATCGCCAGTGGTACGCGCCCAACAACGCCGTCCTCATCGTCGCCGGTGATGCCACCGTCGAGCAGGTGCGGCAACTGGCGCAGCAGCATTACGGCGCCATTCCGCGCGGGCCGGAGTTCAGCCGCGAGCGGGTGCGCGACCTGCCACCGCCGGCCGACAGCCGCGTTGTCATGCGCCACCCGCGCGTCAGCCAGGCCTCGTGGAGCCGCCAGTACGTGGCGCCGAGCTATGCCCTTGGCGAGCCCGGCGAGGCCTATGCGCTGCAAGTGCTGTCGGAACTCCTCGGCAGCGGCTCCACCAGCCGACTGTATCAGGACCTGGTGGTGAAGGGCCGGGTGGCGGTGTCGGCGGGGTCGTTCTATCGCGCCACGGCGGTGGACTATGGCACCTTCGGCTTCTACGGCACCCCGGCCGCCGACCGCACCCCGGAAGACGTGGAGGCGGCCATCGACGCCGAGGTGGAGCGCCTGCTGACCGACGGCGTGACGGCGGAAGAAGTGGACATGGCCAAGCAGCGCCTGAAGGCCGGGCTGGTCTATGCCCGCGACTCCAGTCAGACCGCCGCCCGCACCATCGGCGCCGCGCTCGCCACCGGCTCCACCCTGGACGACGTGCAGGCGTGGCCGCGCCGCATCGCCGAGGTGACGCCGGAACAAGTCATGCAGGTGGCCCGCAAGGTGTTGCGCGATAGCCAGTCGGCCACCGGCGTGCTGCTGCCGCAGGCCCCCGCCACCGCCGCCGGCGGCACCGTTCCGCCCGCAACCGCCGCTGGCGACCGCGCCGGCTGAGGGAGACGCGCATCATGAGCATCCGTACCACCCTTCGCGCCGCCGCCACCGGCCTCGGCCTGCTGCTGGTCGCCGTGTGGCCGGCGCAGGCCATCGTCGAGGTGCAGCGCGTGGTTTCCGACCAGGGCATCGTGGCGTGGCTGGCCGAGGACCACACCCTGCCGATCATCTCGCTGCAATTCGCCTTCCGCGGTGGCTCGGCGCAGGATCCAGAGGACCGCCAGGGCCTCGCCAACATGGTGTCCGGCCTGCTGGACGAAGGCGCCGGCGACCTGGACAGCTTCGCCTTCCAGTCGCGGCTGCAAGACCTCGCCATCGACCTGCGCTTCAGCGCCAGCCTGGACACGTTCTCGGGCAGTCTGCGCACCATCAGCGACAACCGGGAAGCAGCTTACACGCTGCTGCACCTGGCGCTTACCCAGCCGCGCTTCGACGACGAGCCGGTGGAGCGCATCCGCGGCCAGATCCTCACCGGCCTGCGGTTCGACGAGCAGGATCCCAACAAGGTGGCCTCCGAGGCGTGGTTCGAGGCCGCCTTCCCCGATCACCCCTACCGCAAGCGTACCCAAGGCACCCCGGACAGCGTGCGCGCCATCACCACCGATGACCTGCGCGACTTCGCCGCCACCCGCCTCAATCGCGAGGATCTGGTGGTCGGCGTCGCCGGCGACATCACGCCGGACGAGTTGAAGCAGGTGCTCGACCGGGTGTTCGGCGGACTGCCGCAGAGCAGCCCGCTGGCCAAGGTGCCCGACGCCAGCCCCGCCTTCACCGGCCGCACCGTGGTGGTGGAGATGGACATTCCCCAGACGGTGGCGGTGTTCGGCCATGGCGGCATCCCGCGCGACGACCCCGACTTCTATGCCGCCTACATCCTCAATTACATCCTCGGCGGCGGCGGCTTTTCGTCGCGGCTGATGGAGGAAGTGCGGGAGGAACGCGGCCTTGCCTATTCGGTCTACAGCTATCTCTATACCCTCGACCATGCGGCGCTGATGATCGGCGGCGTGGCGACCCAGCGCGCCCGCTTCGACACCAGCATGGAGGTCATCCGCGAGGAATGGCGCAAGATGGCCGCCGCCGGCCCCACCGAAGGCGAACTGGCCGACGCCAAGACTTACCTGACCGGGGCCTTCCCGTTGCGGTTCTCCTCGACTCCGGCGATAGCGAGCATTCTGCTGTCCATGCAGTTGGACCAGTTGCCCATCGACCACCTGGAAACCCGGAACGCGCAGGTGGAGGCGGTGACCATCGACGACGTAAAGCGAGTCGCGGAACGCCTCTTGCACCCCCAGAACCTGCTGGTGGTGGTGGTCGGCAAGGCCACCGAAGGCGCCAATGAAGCAGGTGGTGCCGCCTCCAATTGACCTGAAGGCGTGTTTATCGGCACCTTCGGACAAGGGTCCATCGGCACCAGCCGCTGGGCCCTTGGTCGCGTCAACGACCGTTCACATCTATTACCTATGCCCAAGTGTCATAGTGCGACACTCGGCGTATAGTCCACTGGATCGTGAAAATAGACTAGACTTTCTACCGCAGCGGGCGCCTCCCATCGTGACAGGCGTCGGGTCCGGCGTTGGTCGGCACCGTGGCAGAAGCGTCTGGCACCGCGAGGGAAAGTGAGGGGCTATGCCCGATCTACTATGGTCCCCGGACATGAGCGTGGGCTGCGACGCCCTGGACGCCGATCACCGCGCGCTGCTGGCGCTGGTGCGTCAGCTTGATCAGGCGTTGCGCAAACAGGCACCGTTCGAGGTCGTCACCGACCTGTTGACCGCTTATCTGAGCCTCAACCAGCGGCACTCCGAACGCGAGGAGCGCCTTCATCGTCTGCTCGGCCTGCCCCCCGACCCGGACCACGACACCGCCCACACCACCTTCGCGGCCTGGGCGGAAGGAGTGCGCGCCGACTACCTGGAAAGCCGCGACACCGGCCGGATACGGGCGGTGCTGCCGATCATCATCGATTGGTGGTATCGGCATGTGCTTGACCTCGACATGGTCGATCGCCCGGCCTACCAGCAGCACGCCGGGCGCATCGCCCTGCTGCTCGACGATGCCGGCCTGCCGGCCGCGGCCACCCCCTACGCTCCGGCCTGGAGTGGCGGGGAGACTCCCGCCCTGGCAATGACCGCCGCCCCGGACCACTGATCTCCCCCGCCCAGCCCGGCGCGGAACCGTCACGCGGCCTCCCCTGTCGCTGCGTCCTGAAGCCTGCTAACGTCCCCTGGCGTTGGCGAGGGGACGCCAGCTTCGAGAAGGAGGACACCGGGATCATGTCGCGTCTGACCGAATCCACCGCCTACCAGGCCCTCGCGCAGCACCATGGCCGTATCGCCAATGTGCATCTGCGCGACCTGTTCGCTTCCGACGCCGACCGTTTCGCCCGCCTGTCGCGCCGCCTGCCCGGCCTGCTGGTCGACTTCTCGAAGAACCGCATCACCGACGCCACCCTCGCCCTGCTGCTCGACCTCGCCCGCGAGCGAGGGGTGGAAGCCCGCCGCGACGCCATGTTCAGCGGCGAGAAGATCAACACCACCGAAGACCGCGCCGTGCTGCACGTCGCCCTGCGCAACCGCTCCGGCCGGCCGATCCTGGTCGACGGGCAGGATGTCATGCCGGCGGTGACGGCGGTGCTGGCCAAGATGAAGGACTTCACCGGCCGCGTCCGCTCCGGCGCCTGGACCGGCGCCACCGGCGAGCGCATCACCGATGTGGTGAACATCGGCATCGGCGGCTCCGACCTCGGCCCGCGCATGGTGGTGGAGGCGCTGAAGCCCTACCACCAGGACGGCCTGACGGTGCGCTTCGTCTCCAACGTCGACGGCAGCGACATCGCCGAGGTGTTGAAGCTCTGTCGGCCGGAGACCACCCTGTTCCTGGTGGCGTCGAAGACCTTCACGACGCAGGAAACCCTCACCAACGCCCACACCGCCCGCCGCTGGCTGGTGGAGGCGCTGGGCGAGGATGCCGTGGCGCGCCATTTCGCCGCCCTGTCGACCAACGCCCGCGACGTCGCCGCCTTCGGCATCGACACCGCCAACATGTTCGAGTTCTGGGACTGGGTGGGCGGCCGCTATTCCCTGTGGTCGGCCATCGGCCTGCCCATCGCCATCGCCATCGGCTTCGACCGTTTTCAGGACCTGCTGGCCGGCGCCCATGCCATGGACGAGCATTTCCGCACCGCGCCGCTCGACCACAACATCCCGGTGATCCTGGCCATGATCGGCCTGTGGTACGTGGATTTCTTCGGCGCCGACAGCTATGCCATCCTGCCCTACGACCAGTACCTGCACCGCTTCCCCGCCCACTTCCAGCAGGTGGACATGGAAAGCAACGGCAAGCGGGTGACCGTGGACGGCGACTCGGTCGATTACCAGACCGGCCCGGTGCTGTTCGGCGAGCCCGGCACCAACGGCCAGCACTCGTTCTATCAGTTGATCCACCAGGGCACCCGGCTGGTGCCGTGCGACTTCATCGCCGCCGCCCGCAGCCACAATCCGCTGGGCGATCACCATGCCATCCTGCTGAGCAACTTTTTCGCCCAGACCGAAGCCCTGATGCGCGGCAAGACCGCCGACGAGGTGCGCGCCGAACTCGCCGCCAAGGGGCTGGACGAGGCCGCGATCGACAGCGCCCTGCCGCACCGGGTATTCCCCGGCAACCGCCCTTCCACCTCCATCCTGCTCGACCAAATCACCCCACACAGCCTCGGCATGCTCATCGCGCTTTACGAACACAAGGTGTTCGTGCAGGGCGCGGTGTGGGGCGTCAATAGCTTCGACCAGTGGGGGGTGGAACTGGGCAAGCAACTGGCCAAGCAGATCCTGCCCGAGTTGCAGCAGGGCCAGCCGGTGAGCGGCCACGACGCCTCCACCAACGGCCTCATCAACGCCTGGCTGGAGATGCGCTGATCCAAGGCGGGCCGGCGGTTATCCCTCCGGCCCCCGCCATCAGCCTTGGGGATGATCGTCCGAAATGCCGGCCTCCAGCCGCGCCTTCATCAGCGACTTGCGCTCGCGCTCGCTGGCCGATTTCAGCTGACCGCAGGCGGCCAGGATGTCGCGGCCGCGCGGCATGCGGATCGGCGCCGTGTAGCCGAGATCGGCCAGCAGGTCCGAGAAGCGATGAATGCGGTTCCACGAACTGCACTCGAAGTCCGACCCCGGCCAGGCATTGAAGGGAATCAGATTGAACTTGCAGGGGATGCCCTTCACCAGCCGCGCCAACTCGCGGGCGTCGGCGTCGCTGTCGTTGACGTCCTTCAGCATGACGTATTCAAAGGTGATGCGCCGGGCGTTGGAGACGCCGGGGTACTCGCGGCAGGCCTTCATCAGCTCCGCCAGCGGGTACTTCTTGTTGATCGGCATGATGCGGCTGCGGATCTCGTCCGTCGGCGCGTGCAGGGAGACGGCGAGGTTGACGTTGATGTCGGCGCCCAGGCGGTACATTTCCGGCACCACGCCCGAGGTCGACAAGGTGATGCGGCGGCGCGACAGGGCGATGCCGTCGCCGTCCACCAGGATTTTCAACGCCGTGACCACGTTGTCGTAGTTATAAAGCGGCTCGCCCATGCCCATCATGACGATGTTGGACAGCAGCCGGCTTTCATCGGTCGGGCTCGGCCACTCGCCGTAGGAATCGCGCGCCGCCATGAACTGGCCGACGATCTCCGCCGCCGACAGGTTGCGCACCAGCAGCTGGGTGCCGGTGTGGCAGAACTTGCAGGTCAGGGTACAGCCGACCTGACTGGAGATGCACACCGAGCCGCGCGTCTGGTCCATGTCGGGGATATAGACGGTTTCCGCTTCCTTGCCGTCGGCGAAGCGCATCAGCCACTTGCGGGTGCCGTCCTCGCTGGTCTGCTCCACCTGCCGGACCGGGCGGCGGATGACGAAATGCTCGTCGAGCTTGGCCCGCAAGTCCTTCGACAGGCTGGACATGGACGCGAAGTCGGTGACGCCGCGGTTATAGATCCACTGCCATATCTGCTTGACGCGAAACGGCTTCTCGCCCAGTTCGGCCAGGGCGGCGCCCAGATCCTCGCGGCTCAGGCCGACGAGGTCGCGCTTGCCGTGGTCGGCGGCGGCGGCCACGCGGGTGGCGGCGTCGCTGGCCTGCAACGGCAGCTTCTCGATGCCGTCGGCGGTGGTCGTGTTGCTTACAGCGGTCGCGGGGGCGGTCGCGGCGTCGGTCATGGTCGGGCTCTCCAGAATGAGCGCGTATATAAGGCGTCCGCCGCCGCGCGCAAAGCGCAACATGCCCCCGCGCCCGATGCGGGTTGTCGCCGCCGACCCGCCGACCCCGCCTCATCCGCCGAAAGAGTTCCGTTCGCGGGCTCCGCATGCCATGATTTTTGCACGATCCTCAGGCATGCTCCGTCGCCTGTTGAGTTCACCCACAGAGGTTTCCCGTGACGACGATGGTCCGCCTGATCCTTCCTCTGGCCCTGGCCGGCGGTCTTGCCGCCTGTGCCGGCGACGACTCGGCCAAGGCTCCCGAAACCATCGGGACGGTGCTGCCCGCCGCACCGGCCACCACTTTGCCGGGCGTCACCGCCGACGCCTGGCCGCAGGCTCTGGCACAAGCTTACACCGCGCTCGCCGAGGGAGCGCCGGACAGCCATGCCGGGGTTCTCAAGGCCAAGGCCGATGCCGCCGGCGCCGGCACCACTCCGGACCCCGAGCCGGCCACCTCCCCCGCCCTGCTGCGGTCGGAGGCAGCGTTGCGTCTGGCCCTGGCCAACAACGCCGGTACCATCCTGCCGCGCGAGGCCGCCACGGCGCAGGCCGCCTACGACTGCCTGGCCCTGACCGAGCGCACGGGCGCCGCCGCCACCGCCAGCCACGACTGCCGCGCCGTCTTCGACCTCAGCCTGCGGGAACTGTGGGCACGCGGCTGACCGCCTGCGCCGAACCGCGAAAAGGGCCGGTCGCTGACGCGCCCGGCCCTTTTCGGTCCTGCCATCTGGCGGACGGTTTTTACAGACCGCACGCCTTGGTGATGGCCTGATGGGCGGCGGTGAAGCCGCTGAGGGAATAGGTGTCGGTGGTGGCGGTGCCGCGCTCGCTGGTGCCGCGAACCACCATCTTGCGGCCGGACCGCATGGCGTCCACCAACCGGCGGTCGGTGGCGGAGTCGCGCGCCCAGGCCCGTTCGCCATGGGTGAACAGGGTGTGGTTCTTGCCGTCGATGTCCACCCGCACGTCGCTGTCGGCCTTGTAGCTGTAGCCGGCGACGACGCTCACCACATCGCGGGTCTTGTCGGCCGGGCGATGGGTGATCAGCACGAAGATGTCGCCGCGCCGGTCGTAGTTGCCCTTGGCCTCCTTCGGGGCGCTGGCCATGTAACAGACCTTGTTGCCGTTTTCCGTGAAGGTGTAGGCGGTCCAGTCCGTGTAGGCACCAAGCGTCTCCGGATCCGCCGCCGCGGCCGGAGAAGCGGCCAGGGTGAGCGCGCACAGGGTCGTCAGCAGGCCCGGAAGTCTTGCGCGTCGCATGTGTCTCTCACTCCGTCTTCTTGTCGCAGGGGGTATAAAACCTGGGCGGATGTGGGACCGGCACCATCACCCCACAAGGGTGCGGCCCGGCCGGCCGCCATCACTCACTCGTCGTCCTCTTCGCCGCGTGTCGCTTCTGCCACCTCCACCTCGCCGAGCGGTGGCGGCCGGCGGAAGCCCTCCATGGTACGAAACACCGGCGCCCCGTGTACATGCTCGCGCACATCCTCGGTCGGGCCGCCGGGTCGCACCGGCCGGGGGGCGAACCGTCCCCGGCTGAGAAGGCGATCATACATGACGACGATGCCCGCGGTGCCGACGTTCAGACAAAACTTGGTCGGAATCTTCACGATGAAGTCGCACCGCGCCTGCATCTCCGGCGACAGGCTGCCCCGTTCCGGCCCCATGATGTAGGCCGCTTGCAGGGGATGCCGGAAACTGGGCAATTCTATGGCGTCGTCGGTCAGCTCGACCCCGACGAGCCGGCAGCCCTTGGGCAACAGCATCGTCGCGGCGCTATCGAACTGGTAGAACGGCAGGGCCTTCAGGGCGTCCGAAGTATCGGTGCGGTGGCCGATGCGCCGTTCGTACTGGGCATTGACGGTAAACACGAAGCTGGCATTGAAGGCATGGGCGGAGCGGAACAGGTTGCCCACGTTATAGGGCTTGTGGATGCTCTCGGCGCCAACGCCGAAATAGCCGCGCATGTTGGGTTAGCTCCCATCTTGGTGTTCTTGAAGAGCGAACCTTAAGAGAAAAATCCGATCGTTCAAGCAGGAGGTTTCAATGAAGGCGGTGATGGTGCGCGAATTCACGTCCCCCGAGGCGCTGACGGTGTCCGAGGTGCCGCCGCCGCCCCTGGCGGAGGGCGGCGTGCGCATCGAGGTCCATGCCGCCGGCGTGAACTTCTCCGACGGACTGATCGTGCAGGGACGCTACCAGGAAAAGCCCGCCTTCCCCTTCGCCCCCGGCTTCGAGGTCGGCGGCATCGTCACCGAGGTGGCGCCCGGTGTCAGCCATGTGCGGCCGGGCGACCGGGTGATGGCGGTACTCGACCACGGCGGCTATGCCGAGGAAGCGGTGGCCCGCGCCGCCGATGTGATCCGCATCCCCGACCGTATGGACTTCACCGCCGCGGCCGGCTTCCCCATCGCCTATGGCACCAGCCACTTCGCCCTGGCCGACCGCGCCCGCCTGCGGCCTGGCGAGGTGCTGGTGGTGCATGGCGCGGCGGGCGGCGTCGGGCTGACGGCGGTGGAATGCGGCAAGGCCCTGGGGGCGACGGTCATCGCCACCGCCGGCGGCGCCGACAAGCTGGCGGTGGCGGCCGAACACGGCGCCGACCACGGCATCGACTACAAGAGCGAGAGCATCAAGGACCGGGTGCGCGAGTTGACCGGCGGCCGTGGCGCCGATGTCGTCTATGACCCGGTGGGCGGCGATGTGTTCGATCAGTCGTTGCGCTGCACGGCCCCGGACGGGCGGCTCATTGTCATCGGCTTCGCCGCCGGCACGGTGCAGCAGATTCCCGCCAACCTGCTGCTGGTGAAGAACCTCGACGTCATCGGTTTCTACTGGGGCGCCTACCGCCGGCTGGCGCCGCAACGGGTGCAGGACAGCTTCGCCGAATGCCTGCGCTGGTACGACCAGGGCCTGCTGAAACCCCGCGTCAGCCGCACCTTCCCGCTGGAAGACGCCGCCGCCGCCATCGCCGCCTTGAAGGACCGCAGCGTCACCGGCAAGGCGGTCATCACCTTGCGCTGAGGCACCACCGGTTCATCAGGGAGCACCATCCGCCATGCCCGCCACTCTCACCCAGGCGCAGACCGTGCTGGAGATCCCCACCCGTGGCACCGGCTTCGTCGACATCACGGCGGAGGTGGACCACTGGCTGACCGGCACCGGCATCACCACCGGCCTCGCCACCCTGTTCCTCCAGCACACCAGCGCCGGACTGACCGTGCAGGAGAACGCCGACCCCGACGTGCTGCGCGACCTGACCACCCATCTGGAGCGGCTGGCACCGCGCGATACCAGTCTCTACCGCCACACCCTGGAAGGGCCGGACGACATGCCGGCCCATATCCGCAGCAGCCTGACCGGCGTGTCGCTGACCATCCCGGTGGGCGGCGGCCGACTACTGCTTGGAACCTGGCAGGCGGTCTACGTCTGCGAACACCGCGCCAGTCCCCACCGGCGGCGGGTGGTGGCGCATGTGATGGGGGCATGACAGCGGATAGGAAACGCCGGACATGCACCATCCCGCCTCCATAGCGAAAAACCCGCCCGCGCTTCATCCGGGAGGACAAGGCAGGGGCGGGCTTTCTCGACTCGGCGGGACGGCGGAACCGCCCCGGACGCGCGGCAGCGTCAGTCGGCGGCGGGCGCCGACGTCAGGTACATGACCAGGCACAGCAGCGAGAACGTCATGAACAGACCGAAGTAAATCAGCGCCTGGGCAACGCCAACGCCGAGCGCGCTGCCGACCTGGATGGCCAGGTACACCAGCAGGCCGACGAGGCCGATGAGCACGATGCCGAGCGTCTTGCCGGTAACGGACATGGAATGACCCCTCCAAACTCCGCCCGAGGGCGGTGACCAGGCTCCCCCTCCGCAGGAGAAACCATAAAACCGTTCGGTATTATGCCAAGGCGCCGGCGGCTGTCCACAAAGACCCGTAGCAAATTAGAAGAATTATGCCTTTTCCCCTCCGCCGCAGACCGTCGACAGTCGGGCCGGCAGCCGACTCGCACGCCGGCCCGCCGCTCCCTCGGGCCAAGAGGCACCGACGGAAGAAGTCCTTGCTGCGGGCCGGAATGAGTCTAGACTTTGCTCGGAACATCGGCTGTCGGGCGTGGGGCCGGGCAGTCATGCGGGAGACCGGGTAGCGATCGCGCCCGGTCTTCTGCGTTCTGCCCTGCGCCTGCCCCGTCAGGCGTCCAGTTCGACCGGCACGGAGACACCGGCCTGAAGGCAGGTGGCGCGCACGGTGTTGTAGAGCAGCATGGCGATGGTCATGGGTCCGACGCCGCCCGGCACCGGCGTGATGGCGCTGGCGACACCGACCGCCGTGTCGAAGTCGACATCGCCGACCACCCGCGTCTTGCCGTCGCCGGCGTCGATGCGGTTGATGCCGACGTCGATCACCACCGCGCCCGGCTTCAACCACTCCCCTTTGACGAACCGCGGCCGTCCGACCGCCGCCACCACGATATCGGCCCGCGCCACCTCGGCAGCCAGATCGCGGGTGCGCGAGTGGGCGACGGTGACGGTGCAACTTTCGTTCAGCAGCAGCCCGGCCATGGGCTTGCCGACGATGTTGGAACGGCCGATCACCAGCGCCTTCTTGCCGCTCAGGTCGCCCAGGTGGTGCTTGAGCAGCAGCAGACAGCCGAGCGGGGTGCAGGGCACGGTGCCGGCGCCGCCCGTCCACAGACGACCGGCGTTGATGATGTGGAAGCCGTCGACGTCCTTGTCGGGGTGGATGGCGGCGATCACCGCCGCCTCGTCGATCTGCTTGGGCAGCGGCAGTTGCACCAGGATGCCGTTGACGCGAGGGTCTTCGTTCAGTTGCCGCACCAGGGCGAGCAGGTCGGCCTCTCCGGTGTCGGCCGGCAGACGATGCTCGAAGCTCACCATGCCGGCATCGACGGTCGCGGTGTGCTTGTTGCGCACGTAGATCTGGCTGGCCGGATCCTCACCCACCAGCACCACGGCAAGACCGGTGGTGATGCCGTCGCGGTCCTTCAGCACTTGCACGGCGCGGGCGACGCGCTGGCGCACGGTGAGAGCGAAGGCCTTGCCGTCTATGAGGGTCGCCTGCGTCATGGGGGTACTCCGGCCGGACGTGGATCAAGGGGCGGGCATGCGCCGCCCCTCATACTCCGCCGCGCCCGGCGGGGCAAGCGGGCGGCTTCTCGGCGACGCGGCAAGCCCCTATAGTGCAAGACGAGTCTCCTTGCTGACGGATCTTATCGTTGAGCACCGACGCCCCTAATCTTTCCCGCGCTGCCCCAGCAACCACGGCGGCCCGCGCCGCCCCCGCAACCACGGCGGCCCGCGCCGCCGAAGCGCCGCCGCGCGGCCGTGACGCCACCTCCCTGGAAAGCGCCATCGGCCTCCAGGTGCGCGAGTTCCGCACCCGCCTCGGCATGACGGTGGTGGAACTGGCGCGGCAGGCCGACCTGTCGCCGGGCATGCTGTCGAAGATCGAGAACGGCCAGACCTCGCCGTCGCTGTCGACCCTGCAAAGCCTGTCGCGGGCGCTGAACACACCGGTCACCAGCTTCTTCCGCAAGTTCGAGGAACAGCGCGACGCCACCTTCGTCAAGGCGGGCCAGGGCTTGTCCATCGACCGCCGAGGCACCAAGGCGGGGCACAACTACGCCCTGCTCGGCCATTCCATCGGCAAGCAACTGGGGGTGGAGCCCTACCTCATCACCCTGACCGAAGTGACCGACATCTCCTCCAGCTTCCAGCATCCGGGGTTCGAGTTCCTCTATCTGCTGGAGGGCGAGGTGGTCTACCGCCACGGCCAGAAAATCTATGAGATGGAGCCGGGCGACAGCCTGTTTTTCGATGCCGAGGCACCGCACGGACCGGAGGAACTGCGCAAGCTGCCGATCCGCATGCTGTCGGTGATGGTCCACATGCGCGAGATCGAGTAACGCCATGGCCTTTTCCCGCCGCACCCGGACCCGCCGCGGCGGCGGCCTCGGCATCGTCGCCGCCCTGCTGTTCCTGACGGCGCTGCTGTTCGCGCTGGCGGCCTTCTATGCCATCCCCCTCGGCCTCGGCGACAAGAAGGCGGTGGATCTGTTCGGCTGGCTGGTGGAGCGACGGGTCGCCTACCAGAGCGGGTTCGCCCTGGCGGCGGTCAATCTGGTGGTGGCGGCGCTCGCCCCGGCCCTGCGCGGCGACACCGGACGCGGCTGGCTGCGCACCCTCTTCGCCGCCGCCAACGCCGCATTGCTGGTGCTGCTGGTGGTCCGCAGCGACGCCATCCTCGCTCAGCGCGACGAGGTCAGCGCCGATTCACGCCCCTTCACCGACATGCCGGGCACCGTCTATGACGATCCGGTGCGGGCGGCGGAGTTGATCCGTACCGGCACCGCCGTGCAGGCGACGGCCGTCCGCGACCGGCTGGTGCGGCGTGTCTTCGGCGCCGACGGTCTCCCTACCGCCAAGGTGTTCGACATCCAGGACCGCGACATCCGCGAGCCACGACTGGACGACGTGGGCGCGGCGCGCATCGACCGCTTCAGCCTCGCCCTGCCGCATGGCTATGGCGCCGTCGCCTACCACATGGTGCCGGCGGCACCCAATGGGCGGCTGATGCTCTACAATCACGGCCACGTCGGCAGCCTGTTCAGCGACCAGGCGCGGGAGGCCATCCGCCGTTTCCTGGCCGCCGGTTATGCCGTCACCGCCTTTTCCATGCCCCACCGCGAGCCCAACCTGACGCCGAAGGTGCTGGACCTGCCCCTGCACGGCAGCATCGCGGTGCCGGAGCGCCACGACCACGAAACCTTCCAATGGCTGGAAACGGCGGAGTTCTCGCCCATCCGCCTGTTCATCGAACCGCTGATCGTCGCCGTCACCCAGGGCCTGATGGACGGCTATACCGGCATCGCCGCCAGCGGCCTGTCGGGCGGCGGCTGGACGGTGACGGTGGCGGCGGCGCTCGATACCCGCATCGCCGCCAGCTATCCGGTGGCGGGCAGCCTGCCGGTCCACCTCGCGCTGCTGCCGCCCAACAGCCCGCAGGATTGGGAACAGCGGGGCGCTGACATTTATCGCATCGCCACCTATCTCGATCTCTATGTGCTCGGCGCCGCCGGGCCGGGGCGACGGCAGGTGCAGATCCTCAACCAGTTCGATGCCTGCTGCTTCCGGGGCGTCGGCGCCCGTGGCTACGGGCCGGCGGTGGCGGCGGCGGCGGAACGCCTCGGCGGCCATTACCGGCTGGAGATCCTGCCCGAGCATGCCCACCACATTTCGCCCGAGGCTTACGACATCATCCTCGGCGACCTGGAGAAGGCGTTCACGCCATGACAATAAAAGTGCTGCCGCCTACCGCCGTCGTCGCCGCCGCCCTCACCCTTGCCGCCTGCGCCATGGCGCCGGTGCAAGGCGGCGGCGTGGTGACCGAACCCGGCGGCCGCCCCGCCGGACAGGCGACCATGGTGATCGAGCAGCAACCCACTTGGCCAACCGCACTCGCCACCGTCACCCTGCCGGGTGGCGACCAGTTCCGGGGCAAGGTGATCCATGAGCGCAACCAGCCGGCCGCCAGCTTCGGCGTCGCCACCGGCTTCGGCTGGGGTTATCGGCGCGGCGGTTACGGCACCGGCATGATGGTCGAGGGACCGGAGCGCACCAGCCGCGCCTCTGCCTTGCTGATCGGTGATCGTGGTCACAGCATGACCTGCGACCTGCGGCTCGCCTCCCCCGGCTACTTCGGTGGCGGCGGCTTCGCCGACTGCAAGGTGTCGGACGGCCGCATTGTCGCGCTGCAATTCTGAAGAGGACGAGCCCGCCATGCATGATGCCGCCGGGCTCGCCGCCGCCCTTGCCGCCCTCGCCGAACGCGATCCCCGCCTCGCCCGCGCCCTGCGCGACGTCGGAGCACCTGAGCCGCGGGTGCGCGATGCCGGATTCCCGGCCCTTCTGCGCATCATCGTCGACCAGCAGGTTTCCACCGCCGCCGGTGCCGCCATCTGGGCCAAGGTGACGGCGGCCTACGGCGAGCGGCCGGACCCCGCCGCCATCGCCATCGCCGACGATGCCGCCCTGACCGCCTGCGGCCTGTCGCGACCGAAGCGGCGCTATGCCCTGGCTCTGGCGGCGGAGGTGGCGGAGGGACGGCTCGACCTCGACGCCCTCGACGCCCTGCCCGACGACGACATCCGCCGCGCCCTGCTGCCGCTGCCCGGCATCGGCCCGTGGAGCATCGACATTTATCTGATGTTCGCTCTCGGCCGCCCGGACGTCTGGCCGGTCGGTGATCTCGCCCTGCAAGCAGCCTGCGCCGCCCTGCTGGAGCTGCCGAAACGCCCCGACGCCGCGACCATGGAGGTGCTGGGCGAGGGGTGGCGGCCGTGGCGCTCTGCTGCCTCCCTGCTGCTATGGCGGTGGTACGGGCGGGTTCTGAAGGCTCGTCCCGAAGCCGGCACCCCCATGGCGCAGGCCGGAAAAACCGCCTGAGGCGCGTCTGAAGGCTTGCGGGAACGGCGGTCTGCCCGCACCTTCGGGGACATGCTGTTCCTTCCGATCGCCGACGACAACCCGACCCACCGCATCCCCTTCGTCACCTGGACGCTGATGGGCCTGTGCATCGCCGTGTTCCTCTGGCAGCAGAGCCTGTCACCGCAGGACCAGATGCGGGCGATCTATTCCTTCGGGGTCATCCCGGCGGTGCTGTTCGGCAGCCAGAGCCTGCCGGCGGAGGCCGACGTCATCCCCGCCTGGGCCAGCATCGTCAGCAGCATGTTCATGCACGGCGGCTGGCTGCATCTGGGCGGCAACATGCTGTACCTGTGGATCTTCGGCAACAACGTCGAGGACAGCATGGGTCATGGCCGCTTCCTTGCCTTCTACCTGCTGTGCGGGGTGGTGGCGGCGCTGGCCCAGAGCGTGCCGGCGCCCGAGTCGGTGGTCCCCATGGTGGGCGCCTCCGGGGCCATCGCCGGGGTCCTTGGGGCCTATCTGCTGCTGCACCCGCGCGCCAACGTGCGGGTGTTCATGTGGCTGCTGATCATTGTCCGCATCATCAACGTGCCCGCCGCCGTGGTGCTGGGCGGGTGGTTCCTGATGCAATCCATTTCCGGCCTCCAGGCGCCCGCCGACGAAGGCGGCGTTGCCTTCCTGGCCCATATCGGCGGCTTCATCGCCGGAGTGGCGCTCATCCCGCTGTTCCGGGAACGCGGTGTGCCGCTGTTGGCCGGCGCCCGCTCCCGCCCCTTCCAGGTGGTGAAGGCGGCGGACCTCAGGCGCGGCGGCGGCGGCAGCGTGCCGGCGGTCAAACTCTCCGACCGCCACCGCCGGCCTCGCGGCCCCTGGGATAAATCCTAGTTATTCCAACAACTTGACCATCACCCGCCGGCGATCCCGTGGATTCCTCACGAGTCGCACCGTAAACCGCCGCGTTCCCGGACAAGCGGCAAGCTCGGCGAGAGCCTACCCCGTTTTTGCGACCCCTGTGTTGCAAAATTGGCACAGACCCTGTTGTTCTTGAATCACAACCTCTTGCCTTATGACCTTCAGACGGGGTCTTATCCCCCGTCCTGCCCCGAGTGATGGCCATCACGCCCCCCGCGCCGGGAACGGTGGTAGCTCCTGGCTTCCGGGCTATGATCGTGATGAAGCCGCGACGTGGCGGTGCCCGTCGACAGATCGACTTGGAGTGCCACCGGCGCCGGAACGGCTATCGCCGCTCTCCGCCGACGCTTGAGGATTTGCGACGATGCAATACGGAGATCTCAAGAACCTCATCCGGCGCGCGATGGATGACGCACGTCGGACCGGCCGTGACAATCTTGCCGCGCGCCGCGCGGCCGTCCAAGCCGTGATGGCGGTTCGTCCCGATCTCAGCCCGTGGGAAGCCCAGGATGCAGTGAGCGGCATGTCCGACAGCTCGCATGCCTGATCCTCTCCACCGCTGATACGCGAGGATGCATGACCGCCAACCGTTCCCACTTTGCCGCCGACCTCGTCGTCACGGGAACCATCCGAGGCACGGGACGCCTTCACATCGATGGCCGCGTTGAAGGCGATGTCACCGTTGGCACCTTGGCGGTGGGGACGGGCGGCAGCCTGTCCGGTACCGCCATCGCCGATCAAGCCGACATCGCCGGCTCGGTCAAGGGGCTGGTGCGCGCCGCCAGCGTCGCCGTGGCCGCCGTCGGCAGCCTGAGCGGGGTGGTGC
>JAEWWF010000173.1 GCA_023396465.1 Pseudomonadota bacterium | reverse complement strand
TGGCGACGGCGGGCGCGGCGGCGCGCGGTCGGCCGGCGGCGGGGCGGGGCGGTTCGGGCAGGGGAAGGAGGTCCATGGCGGGCATCCTGCGACGGAGGCGTTCGGTGTCTGTTCTTTTGGCGATCATGGCGCCGCCGAGAACATTCTGTCAACATGCCCGCGCTTTGAGCGGGGCGTGCCTCGCGTTCGGGCAGGGGGACGTCGATCCCTGACCAAACGGACGAAAAAGTGTAATCGCCCTGCCTGCAAGCGATTGGCACGGCCCATGCTGCACGGTAAAAGGAAGCGATAACGGAACGCCGGGAGTGATCCCCGCCGGTCCGGCCGAGCCGCCCACCGCGCCCCCGTTCCGGCCCTTGTCCCGGCCGTTGTCATGGAAGACGCATGTCCCCCGAGCCCCGTATCGACGCCGACCGTAGCGAGTCCGCGGCGCCGCCCCGACTGGCTTTGCGCGGCATCACCAAGGTGTTTCCCGGCACCATCGCCAACAAGGATGTCTCGCTGACCCTGGAGGCCGGCGAGATTCATGCCCTACTGGGCGAGAACGGCGCCGGCAAGTCGACGTTGGTGAAGATCGTTTACGGCCTGTTGCAGGCCGATGCCGGCGACATCGTGTGGGAAGGGCAGCCGACCGTCATCGCCAGCCCGGCGGCGGCGCGGCAGTTGGGCATCGGCATGGTGTTCCAGCATTTCTCGCTGTTCGATTCGCTGACGGTGGCGGAGAACGTGGCGCTCGGCACCGGCGACCGCACGCCGATCCGCCAGTTGGAGGACCGCATCCGCGATGTCTCCACCCACTACGGCCTGCCGCTCGATCCGCGCCGCCCGGTGCATGCCCTGTCGGTGGGGGAGCGCCAGCGGGTGGAGATCGTCCGCTGCCTGCTGCAAGACCCGCGCCTGCTCATCATGGACGAGCCGACCAGCGTGCTGACGCCGCAGGAAGCCGAGCAGTTGTTCGAGACCCTGCGCCGTCTGCGCGCCGAAGGCCGCACCATCCTCTATATCTCCCACAAGCTGGAGGAAATCCGCGCCATCTGCGACCGCGCCACCATTCTGCGGGCCGGTCAGGTGGTGGATGCGGTCGATCCGCGCGAGAAGACGGCGCGCGAACTGGCGCAGGCGATGATCGGGTCGGACTTCGCCACCCCGGCGCGGGCCGCCGCCGCTGCCGCCGAGGCCCCGGCCGGCGAGCCGCTGCTGGTGGTGGACCGCCTCAACCTCGCCTCCGCCACGCCTTTCGGCACCGATCTGGTGGACGTGTCGCTGACCGTGCGGGCGGGGGAGATCCTCGGCATCGCCGGCGTTGCCGGCAACGGCCAGTTCGAGCTGCTGTCGGCGCTGTCCGGTGAAACGCTGGTGCAGGATGCCCGCTGCGTCCGTATCGACGGCGCCCCCTCCGGCCACCTTGGCCCGCGCCGCCGCCGGGCGCTCGGCCTCGGCTTCGTGCCGGAGGAACGGCTCGGCCGCGGCGCGGTGCCCGACATGAGCCTGGCGGAAAACGCCCTGCTGTCGCGTGGCGGCCAGGACGACATGGTCAGCGGCGGCCTCATCAGCTTCCGCAAGGCCCACGGCCTGGCGGAACGCATCATCGCCGCCTACAACGTGGTCGCTGGCAACGGCACGCGGGCGACGGCCAAGAGCTTGTCGGGCGGCAACCTGCAGAAGTTCATCATCGGCCGCGAGATCATGCGGAAACCCCGCATTCTCATTGCCGCCCATCCCACCTGGGGCGTCGATGCCGGCGCCGCCGCCGCCATCCATCAGGCGTTGCTCGACCTGCGCGACGAGGGAACGGCGGTGCTCATCGTCAGCCAGGATCTCGACGAATTGTTCGTGCTGTCCGACCGCATCGCCGTCATGAGCCACGGCCGCCTGTCCGAAAGCCGCCCCGCCCACGAGGCGACGGTGGAGCAGATCGGCCTGCTCATGGGCGGCGTGTTCGAGACCTCCGACTCCTGGGAGGCCTCCGGCCATGCGTCTTAAGCTGGAAGCCCGCTCCCACACGCCGCAGGCGGTGGTTTACCTGACGCCGGTGCTGGCGGCGCTGCTGACGGCGCTGGTGGGCGCGCTGCTGTTCGCGGCGCTGGGATACCCGCCGCTGGAGGCGCTGCACGCCTTCTTCGTGCAGCCACTGTCCACCGCCAACGGGCTGGCGGAGATCGGCGTCAAGGCGACGCCGCTGGTGCTGATCGCCATCGGCCTGTCCATCGGCTTTCGCGGCAACGTCTGGAACATCGGCGCCGAGGGCCAGCTGGTGGTCGGCGCGGTGGCCGGCGGTGCGGTGGCGCTCGCCTTCTACGAGGTCGAAGGCTGGTGGTTGCTGCCGCTGATGACCATCGCCGGGGCGCTCGGCGGCATGGCCTACGGCGCCATCCCGGCGCTGCTGAAGACCCGTTTCAATGCCTCGGAAATCCTCACCAGCCTGATGCTGACCTATGTCGGCGTGCTGTTCCTCAGCTATCTGGTGCATGGGCCGCTGATGGACCCGGACGGCTTCAGCTTCCCGCAAAGCCGCCTGTTCCACGATGACGCCCTGCTGCCGACGGTGGGGTACACCCGCCTGCACCTGGGGGCGGCGGTGGCGCTGTTCGTGGTGCTGGCCGGCTGGTTCGTCATGGCGCGGACGCTGATCGGCTTCCAGATCAAGGTCATCGGCCTGACCCCGGCGGCGGGCGGCTATGCCGGCTTCAGCCAGAAGCGGGTGGTGTGGCTGAGCTTCCTGGTCTCCGGCGGGCTCGCCGGCATGGCCGGGCTGTTCGAGGTGGCCGGCCCCATCGGCCAGCTCACCCCGTCCATCTCGCCGGGCTACGGCTTCACCGCCATCATCGTCGCCTTCCTCGGCCGCCTGCATCCGGTCGGCATCCTGCTCGCCGGGCTGCTGATGGCGCTGTCCTACCTGGGGGGCGAGACGGCGCAGATCGAACTGGGCCTGCCGCTGGCCATGACCGGCGTGTTCCAGGGCATGCTGCTGTTCTTCCTGCTCGGCGCCGACGTCTTCACCCGCTACCGCCTGCGCATCGGCTCGCCGAAGGCCGCCGTCGCCGCCGCCAAGGCCGCGCCCAAGCCCGCCGAGGAGAGCGCCTGAGATGGAGCAACTGGTCAATTTCCTCGTCATCATGCTGGGGGCGGCGACGCCGCTCATTTTCGCCGCCATCGGCGAACTGGTGGCGGAAAAATCGGGGGTGCTGAACCTCGGGGTGGAAGGCATGATGCTGATGGGGGCGGTTGCCGCCTTCGCCGTCACCCTGACCACCGGGTCGCCGCTGCTCGGCCTGCTGGCGGCCATGGCGGCGGCCACCGCCATGGCGCTGATCTTCGGCGTGCTGACCCTGTCGCTGCTGGCCAATCAGGTGGCGACGGGCCTCGCGCTCACCATCTTCGGCATCGGCCTGTCGTCCTTCGTCGGCCAGGGCTTCGTCGGCAAGCCGGTGCAGGCGGTGGCGGCGGTGGACCTCGGCTGGCTGACCGAGCTGCCGGTGATCGGCCGGGTGGTGTTCGGGCAGAACCCGCTGGTCTATCTGGCGCTGGTCATGGTGGCGGCGGTGGCGTGGTTCCTCTACCGCACCCGCGCCGGCCTGATCCTGCGGGCGGTGGGTGAAAACCACCATGCCGCCCATGCCATCGGCTATCCGGTCATCGCCATCCGCTATGGCGCGGTGGCCTTCGGCGGCGCCATGGCGGGCCTTGGCGGCGCCTATCTCAGCCTCGCCTACACGCCCATGTGGGTGGAGAACATGACCGCCGGTCGCGGCTGGATCGCCCTGGCGCTGGTGGTCTTCGCCACCTGGCGGCCGTGGCGGGTGGTGGCCGGCGCCTGGCTGTTCGGCGGCGTGACGATCCTTCAGTTGCACGCCCAGGGCGCCGGCGTCGCGGTGCCGTCGCAGTTGATGAGCATGCTGCCCTATGTCGCCACCATCGTCGTGCTGGTGCTGATCTCGCGCGATGCGACCCGCATCCGCATGAACGCGCCGGCCTCCATCGGCAAGCCTTTCCACCCGGAACGCTGACCCGTCCGGTTCCGGGACGATGTTTACCGCCTGTCTCTGCAAAGGAGAGCATTGGGGATGAGTGAGAAGAGCTGGAGCATCACCCGCCGGACCGTTCTCGGTCTCGCGGCCGGTGCCGTCGCCCTGGGCGCGGCCGTCGTCGGTCCGTTCGCCGGGAGCGCGCGCGCCGAGGAGGCGTTCAAGGTCGGTTTCGTCTACGTCGGTCCGATCGGCGATCACGGCTGGTCCTACCAGCACGACCAGGGCCGCCTGGCGGTGGAAAAGCAGTTCGGCGACAAGGTGAAGACCACCTACGTCGAGAACGTGGCCGAAGGTGCCGATGCCGAGCGCGTCGTCACCCAGCTGGCGCAGTCCGGCCACAAGCTGATCTTCACCACCTCGTTCGGCTTCATGAACCCGACCGCCAAGGTCGCCAAGCGGTTCCCGGACGTGAAGTTCGAGCACGCCACCGGGTACACCCGCGCCGACAACCTGGCGACCTACGCCGCCCGCTTCTATGAAGGCCGCTACCCCAGCGGCATCATCGCCGGGCGCATGACCAAGTCCAACACCATCGGCTACATTGCGCCGTTCCCCATTCCGGAAGTGGTGCGCGGCATCAATGCCTTCGTGAAGGGTCTGCACGCGGTCAACCCCGACGCCAAGGTCAAGATCATCTACGTCAACGCCTGGTATGATCCCGGCAAGGAGCGCGAGGCCGCCGAGACCCTGGTCGCCCAGGGCGCCGACGTGCTGGTCCAGCACACCGACTCCGCCGCCGCCATGCAGTTGGCGGAAGAGAAGGGCCTGACCGCCTTCGGTCAGGCGTCGAACATGGCGCAGTTCGGCCCCACCGCCCAGGCCACCGCCATCGTCGACGACTGGAGCGGCTACTACGTCCAGCGCGTGCAGGCGGCGATGGACGGCACCTGGACCAGCGGCGACGTGTGGGGCGGCCTGAACACCGGCATGGTGGCCATGGCCGACTACGGTCCGAAGGTGCCGGCCGAGGTGCGCGCCGAGGCCGACGCCCTCATCGCCCAGATCAAGTCGGGCGAGTTCCAGATCTTCGCCGGTCCGATGAAGGACAACCAGGGCGTGGAACGCATCAAGGCCGGTGAGGTCGCCACCGACGAGCAGCTGCTGTCCATGGACTGGTACATGGAAGGCATCGACGCCCAGCTGCCGAAGAAGTAAGGCGGGTAGGCTTCGCATCCTTGCGTGGCAGGAAGACGGCCGGTGCCCTCGCGGGCACCGGCCTTTTCCGTTTGGCCTGTGTGCGACGTGCCGACCGCGCTTAATTGGCGGTCGCCGGCGGGGCCGTGGTGGCGGGCGGGACCGTGTCACCGGCCGGCGGCTCGGTGCGGTTCATCTCGCCCTGGTCGTCGGTGCTCTCCCACTCCGGCAGTTCGGAGACCTGCTCGTCGGTCAGGTTGACGCGGATGCCTTCGGCGGTGACCTGCACGTCGTTCATATCCAGCGCCACCGAGGTTTCGCCAAAGCCGAGGAACCCGCCCCGGTCAATGACGATACGCTCGACGCTATCGTCGCTGGTGCTGACGACCACGTCCGAAACCTCACCGATCTGCTCGCCGTTCTGGCCGTAGACCGCCTGACCGACGAGATCCTGGCGGGTCGGCGTGGCGGAAGCCGCCTGGGTGTCCTGCATCTGGCCCATGTTGCCGTCGGTGGCCCCGGTTCCAGCCTGCGCCTGGGCTCCGCTGCCTAGCCGCTGCTGAATGTCCTGGGCGTCCTTATGGTGCTGTTCCAGGGTCGGGATCTGCTGCTCGGCGAACTGCTTCAGCGCCTCATGCTGGCCTTGTTGCGCCTGCTGGCGGAAGAGGTCCAGGGTTCGCTCGTGCTCCTGCACCATCATTTGCATGTAGGCCTGATCGAACCGCGCTCCGTCCGCCTCATCCAGGCGGTCGGCCTTCTGCTGTTCGGCATCGGGCAGGTCAGAGGGCAAGTCGATGTCGGCGTTGGCTTGCTCCAGCAGGGTCTTCAGACGTTCGGTGGACTGGTCGTGATCCTGGACCATGCGTTCACCGAACTGCTTGACCTGCTCGTTCTCGGCCTTGTCCTGGGCTTTCTCGCCCAGTTCCTTTTCAAGCATGTCGCCAAGGGCGGCCTGCTCGATGAACTGGCGGTCCTGTTCGCCCAGTTGGCCTTCGGCCTGCTGCTGTTCACCGGCGGCGACGGGCGACTGCGTCTGAGCCTGGGTTTGCGCCTGCGGCTGGGCGGTGGTGTCGGTCTGGTTCTGCTGCGCCAGGGCGGGAGAGGCTACCAGCAGCGCGACCACGGCGGCCGCCGTCGGAAACGTGCGCATTCGTCTGCTCCTTCGGTCTGTATGGGCGGGTCGAAGCCGACCCTCTGCCATCCCAACGCCTGAAATCGCGGAACGCGGCACGAAGGTGAGATAAATTCTTGAACAAAGCGCTACCGCTTTTTCTTCCTTCTCTTGATGGTGGTGAAATTTGTATTGCATTCCATTTATGGTCGTCGAAGATGATTTTCGATGATGAAGAAGAAGGGAAGGCGCCGGCCGTGGTCGGGCGCCTTCCCTCATCGTCCCTCTCCTTCCCGGTCAGTCCACCCGGCCGGGGTCGGGCTCGCGCACCTCATGCCAGAGGGCGTTGAGGATGGCGAAGGCGCAGGCCAGGCCAACGCCCAAACTCCAGGCGAAATACCACATGATTGGCGCTCCTTAATACAGGCTGGTGCTGTTCTTCTCGACGTATTCGGCCGTCACCTTGCCGCGCAGCACGCGGAAGACGAAGCTGGTGTAGGCGAGGATGATGGGCAGGAAGATCAGCGTCGCGACCATCATCACGAACAGGGTAAAGTGCGACGAGGTGGCGTCCCAGGCGGTCAGGCTCGACTTGGGGTCGAGGCTCGACGGCATCAGGAAGGGGAACAGGCTGACGCCCGCCGTCGCGATGATGCCGGTCACCGACAGCGCGGTGGCGATGAAGGTCATTCCTTCCGCCCGCGTGCGCACCAGCACCAGCGCCGCCGCCGCACCCGCGAAGCCGAGGAGCGGGGCGGCGATCATCCACGGATGGCGGCCGTAGTTGGCGAGCCACGCGCCCGGCTCCCGCGCCACCACCTTCAGCAGCGGATTGGATGGCCCGACGGTATCGACCACGGAGGTGATGACATAGCCATGCACCGCCGAGGACACGCCCAGCCCGCCGAGGGCGAACAGCGCCACCGTCGCCACGGCGCCGATCCCCAGCGCCCGACGGGCGCGGGCCTGGATCTCGCCATCGGTCTTGATGTTGAGGTAGGCGGCGCCGTGCATCACCAGCATGGCGACCGACAACAGGCCGGCCAGCAGGCCGAGCGGGTTCAGCAGACCGAGGAAGCCGCCTTCGTAGAACACCCGCAGGTCGGCATCCAGGCGAAAGGGCACGCCCAGCAGCAGGTTGCCGAAGGCGACACCAAACACCAGCGCCGGCACGAAGCCGCCGAGGAACAGCCCGCCATCCCACACCCGGCGCCAGCGCGGATCTTTGACCTTGTTGCGGAAGTCGAAGCCCACCGGGCGCAGGATCAGCGCCACCAGGGTCAGGAACATGGCGAGGTAGAAGCCGGAGAAGGCGGCGGCGTAGATGGGCGGGAAGGCGGCGAAGACGGCACCGCCGCCAAGAACCAGCCACACCTGATTGCCTTCCCACACCGGGCCGATGGTGTTGATGAGCACGCGACGTTCCGTATCGGTGCGGGCGACGAACGGCAGCAGGGTACCGACGCCGAGATCGAAGCCGTCCATGATGGCGAAGCCGATCAGCAGCACGCCGAGGAACAGCCACCAGACAAGGCGCAGGGTCTCGTAGTCGAGGGGAATGGTCATCATGGCTCTGGGTTCCTTACTCGGCGGCCACGACGGTGCCGGGGCGGCGATCGGTGACGGTGGGGATGTCGCGCGGCGGCACGCCCAGCGCCTCCGCCGGTCCCATGCGGACGTACTTGACCATCAGGAAGACGTCGACCACCGCAAGGCTGGAGTAAAAGACGATGAAGCCGATCAGCGTGAACAGCACCTGACTGCCGGCCAGAGACGAAGACGACAGGAAGGTGGGCAGCACGCCCTCGATGGACCACGGTTGACGGCCGTGCTCGGCCACGAACCAGCCCAGTTCCGAGGCAATCCACGGCAGCGGCAGGCTGACGGTCAACAGGCGCAGGAACCACCGCCGGCCGAAGTCACGCTTCGACGCCAGCCAGAACGCGAAGGCGAAGGCGGCGATGAAGGAGAAGCCGAGGCCGACCATGAGGCGGAACGTCCAGAACAGGCTTGGGACATGCGGCACGGTGTCCTGGGCCGCCTGGGCGATTTCCGCCTCGGTGGCGGTGCGGGGATCGTCCACGTACTTTTTCAGCAGCAGCGCATAGCCCAGGTTGCCCTGATGGGCGAGCAGGGTTTCGCGCGCTTCGGTGCTGGCGCGGTCGGCGCGCAGGCGTTCCAGGGCGTCGTAGGCGACCAGACCGTCGCGGATGCGGGCGGCGTTGGCGGCGACCTGCTCCTTGATGCCCGGCAGTTCCTCGTCGATGGAGCGGGTGGCGATCAGGCCCAGCGCCCAGGGGATTTTCACCTCGGCATGGGTTTCCTGCGCTTCCTGGTCGGGAATGCCGAACAGGGCGAAGCCGGCGGGGGCGGGTTCGGTCTCCCACATGCCCTCGATGGCGGCCAGCTTCATTTTTTGGTGTTCGCTGACGGCATAACCGCTTTCATCGCCCAGCACCACCACCGATAGGGCGGAGGCAAGGCCGAAGGCGGCGGCGACGGTGAAGCTGCGACGGGCAAAGGCGGTGTGGCGGCCCTTCAGCAGGTAGAAACTGGAAATCGCCAGCACGAACATGGCGCCGGTGACATAGCCGGCCGAGACGGTATGAACGAACTTGGACTGCGCCACCGGGTTGAACAGGATTTCGCTGAAGCTGGTCAACTCCATGCGCATGGTGTCGACATTGAAGGCGGCGCCGATGGGGTACTGCATCCAGCCATTGGCGATGAGAATCCACAGCGCTGACAGGTTGGAGCCGATGGCCACCAGCCACGTCACCGTCAGGTGGCCGACCTTGCTCATGCGGTCCCAGCCGAAGAAGAACAGGCCGACGAAGGTGCTTTCCAGGAAGAAGGCCATCAGGCCCTCGATGGCCAACGGGGCGCCGAAAATGTCGCCGACGTAGTGGCTGTAGTAGCTCCAGTTGGTGCCGAACTGGAATTCCATGGTGATGCCGGTGGCGACGCCCATGGCGAAGTTGATACCGAACAGCTTGCCCCAGAACTTGGTCATGTCGCGCCAGATCTCGCGCCCGCTCATGACATAGGCGCTCTCCATGATGGCGAGCAGGAACGACAGGCCCAGTGTCAGGGGCACGAACAGGAAATGGTACATGGCCGTCATGCCGAATTGCAGGCGCGACAGGCCGACCGGGTCGAGGTCGAACATGGTGTCAGGACTCCCGGACAGGGGCGGAGAGGGGCACCGTCAGCCGGTCGCCCATGCTGTCGGGGGTCACGATCACCTTGTGCTCGCCACCGAAGACGAAAACCTTGGCAAGCAGCACGATGCAGACCTTGATGACCAGCACGGGGACGATGGCGCGCGCCAGCCGGCCGCGCGGCTTCACGCCGCTGGCGAGGAAGGCGCGCAGGCTTCCGAGAACGCCGCGCATGGCGATCCCTCCGAATGACTGCGAATAGGGTGAAAGGGTCGGGGTGTCGGCTCAGGCCGACGGCGGACCACGGGTGGTGCGAGCCGAGCCGAAGCACCGCAGCCGTCGCAGCGGCCGCTCGGGCGTCGGTGCGGGCGGGGTCTGGCGCGCAAGGCGCGGCAGCGGCGGCAGGATCAGCAGCACGACCGCCGCCAGAGCCGCCGCCTCCGGCGGCAACGGCAGGCAGAGCAGGCACAGGTCATTGGCCGGGTGAGCCGGCGGTGGCAGGTCGGTGATGCTGCCGTCCAGCGATACCACCGCCAGCCCTGCGCCGGTGCAGATGAGCAACTGGCCGAACGGCAGGTCGGTGCCGGCATGCGGCTGCTCCGGCAGGCGGGTGGAGGCGAGCGCCGCCGCCAGCAGTCCGGCCAGCACCACCGCAAGCCCCAGCCAGCCCATGAAGCGGCGGCGGGCACGAAGAGGCGGCAGGGGCGGGACGGCGAGGATGGCGGACATCTCTCTTGGTGGGATAGGGGGAAACGGGGGCCGGCCGCCGCTCCACCGTGGATGACCGGGGGGCCGTCACGGTGAGGTGGGGAGGGAGCGGTGGCCGGCCCGAGCATCCTATGCCGCACCGGCGGAGTCCGCATTGCGCATTGTCAGTCGGCTGCAACTTCCGATCATTCAAGAAAAGATAATCCCGGCGCCCGGCCGTTGCGGATTGTCATGGCAGCGGGCGAGCACCTCCCCGCAGACTGACGCCATGCAACTCATTCTCAACAGGAGACACCCATGTCCCTGCACGAGGCGCTGAGCGCCGCTCTTGATGACGAATACAAGGCGATGGCCACTTACGAGGCGGTGCTGGCCGCCTTTGGTCCCGTGCGGCCATTCGTAAACATCGTCGAGGCCGAACGCCGCCACGCCGACGCCCTTCTGCGCCAGTTCGCGCGGCTTGGCCTGACACCGCCGGATGACCGTTGGCGTGGACAGGTGCAGGCGCCGGCGACGCTGCGGGAAGCCTATGAGGCGGGTGTGGCGGCCGAGGTGGAGAACGCCGCCCTCTACGACCGCCTGCTGGCGGCGGCGCGGGGTGAGCCGGAGGTGACGCGGGTGTTCACCGCCCTGCGGAATGCCTCGCAGCAGCGCCACCTGCCGGCCTTCCGCCGACACCTGGAGGGCGGCGGTGCTGGCGGTGGCCGAGGTGGCGGACGTGGCCGGATGCTGGAGGATGCGGCGGTCCAGGGCTTCGGCGCGGGCGGGTGCCACGGTGGTGGTCCGGGGGGCGGCTTCGGCCACGGTCATGGCTTCGGCGGCGGCGGTGGCGGCCGCTTCGGTTGCGGCGGCGGGAGCGGCGCATGAAGACCGCCGCCGCCGCCCTCGGGCTCGCCTTGCTGGCGTGTCCCGCCGCCGCCGTCGATCTGCACGTCAGCGTCACTGGTGTCGCCCATGCCAACGGCAGCGTCCATATCGCCCTCTATGACGGTGCGGCCACGTTCCGGGACGAGGACGCTGCCCGTGCCACCGCTTCCCTGCCGGCGACAGCCGGTACGGTGGCAGCGGACTTTTCCGATCTCGCGCCCGGCACCTACGCCCTCATTGTCTACCACGACGAGAACGGCAACGGCCGCATGGACCGCTTCCTCGGTATGATCCCGACCGAGGGCTATGGCCTCAGCAACGACCCCGTGGTCTCGGGCCCGCCCCGTTTCGAGGACTCGGCCTTCACGGTGGAGGGAGATCGGGTCGCGGTGTCGGTGCCGCTGAATTACTGAGCGGCGACACCGGCTGGCGGCGCGTGCGGCTCCAGCGCGGTGACGACGGCGGCGCCGTCCACCCGGCTGCGGGCGAAGCGGACGCCATAGGCTTCCTCCAGCGCCGGCGAGGCGAGCACCGCCGCCGTCTCGCCGGCCGCCACCACCCGGCCCTCGGCCAGCAGGATCAGGTCGTCGCAGTAGCGGGCGGCCAGCGACAGGTCGTGCAGCACCACCGCCACCGCCCGGCCGGCGCCGTGGGCTTCCTCGCGCAGCAGGCCCATCACCGCCAGCTGGTGGCGGGGGTCGAGCGCCGCCGCCGGCTCGTCGGCCAGCAGCACCGGCGTTTCCGTCACCAGCACCCGCGCCAGCATCACCCGCGCCCGCTCGCCGCCGGACAGCGTCTCCACCGTCGCATCGGCCAGGGCGGCGGTGCTGGTGCGGTCGAGCGCCGCCGCTACCGCCGCCTCGTCGGCGGGGCCGAGACGGCTCTGCCACGTAAGCAGGTGGGGCAGGCGGCCGAGCGCCACCGTGCGCCGCACCGTCAGCGGCCAGTGGATGGCATGACCCTGCGGCAGAAAGCCGATCAGCCGCGCTCGCGCCCGCGATCCCGGCCGGGGCAGGGGCCTGCCGGCGTGGGCGAAGGTGCCGGCGGCGGGCGCCATCACCCCGGCCAGCACCCGCAGCAGGGTGGACTTGCCGGCGCCGTTGGGGCCGATGATGCCGGTCAGGCGGCCGGCCGGCAGGGACA
>JAEWWF010000116.1 GCA_023396465.1 Pseudomonadota bacterium | reverse complement strand
GGAATGCCGAGGATGGCCGGAATGCCGAAGTTGCCGATGGCGGCGACGAAGGCCAGGGCCGCCCCCGCCAGGACCGCCGGCCGCAACAGCGGCAGGATGATGGCGGCGACCGTGCGCAGCGGTCCGGCGCCGGCGGCGCGTCCGGCCTCCACCAGATCGCGCGGGATGGACCGCAGCCCGGCACGCACCGCCAGGAAGACCATGGTCGAATGCTCGATGCCCATGAGCAGGATGATGCCTTCGCGCGAATAAAGCCAGTTGCGGGTACCCGGCGGCGGCGCCAGCCCGAGCGGCCCGAGGATGGTGCTGGCCGGCCCGGTCATCTCCAGCCACGCCAGCGCCGAGATCTGCGCCGGCACCAGCATGGGCAGCAGCAGCAGGAACACCAGGGTGGTACGCGCCCGCACGTCGGTCAGGCCGATGACCAGCGCCATGGCGGTGCCGATCACCACCGACACCACCGTCGCGCCCAGGCTGGCCTCGATGGTGCGCCAGGTGGCGAGGCGCACGGCGCGGCTGTCGAACACCCGCAGGATGTCGTCCACCCCGCCCATGGCGAAGGCCTCGCCGAACAGCCGCAGCAGCGGCAGGCAGCACAGCGCCAGCACGTAGACGCCGATGCCGGCCAGCAGCAGCCGGCCGCCATCGGGCCACGGCCGGCGCGGCGCCAGGGGCGGCCGCGCCGGCAGGCTGACGCTCAAGCCCTCAGCCGCCATAGAGATCGGCGTAGCGGCGCTTGGTGTCGTCGGTGGACTCGATCAGGTAGCCGGCATCGGCATCCATGATCTTCAGCGTCGCCGGATCGGGATAGCCGGCCGGCGGCGTCACGCCCTCCAGGATCGGAAAGTACTTCTGCTCCACCGACTGCTCCGCCGCCGCCTGCGACAGCTGGAAGTCGACGAAGGCCCGCGCCGCCTCGACGTTGCGGGCGGTCTTCAGGATGGCGACCGGCTGGTTGATGGCGGTGACGCCCTCCGCCGGGAACACGAAGTCCACCGGCGAGCCCTGTTCCTTCTGGCCGTAGGCCATGTACTCGATGATGACGCCATAGGCCTTCTCGCCGCGCGCCACTGCATCGCGCACCGATCCGTTGCCCTTGCCGGCGACGGCGCCGTTCTCGGCCAGCTTCTCGAAGTACTGCCAGCCGAATTCCGGCTGCGCCGCCATGGTGGCGACATGGATGACGGCGGCGCCCGAATACAGCGGGCTCGGCATGATGACCTGATCCTTGGCTTCCGGCTTCAGCAGATCCTGCCACGAGGTCGGGGCCGGCAGGCCAGCGGCGGTGTTGTACATGATGCCGGTGGTGATCAGCTTGGTGCCGAAGAAAGTCTTGTCGGCGTCGTACTGGCCCTTCGGCAGGCGCGAGACGTCGGCGCCCTCGTAAGGCTGAAGCAGGCCCTCGGTCTTCAGCTGGGTCATGGCAACGCTGTCGGCGATGAGCATGACGTCGGGCTTGGGGTCGCCGGCGGCCACCTCGGCCTGCAATTTGTTCATCACCTCGGTGGTGCCGGAGCGGAACATCTCCACCTCGATGTCCGGCCGCTGCTGTTTGAACAGGGCCAGCACCTGATCCATCTGCTCGCTCGGCTGCGAGGTATAGAGCACCAGCTTTTCCGCCGCCGCCGCCGTCTGCACGCCGACCACCAGGGCGCCGGCGGCGACTGCCGCGGCCAGAACCTTGCTCAGGGACTTGCGCATTTCCGCCAAACTCCGTCTCGGAATGATGTGAACCGGAAGGCGCGGCAGGGGGCCGCGTCGCAACCGGACGGTACGGAGGGCGCCGCGGCGGCGCAATCGTCTTTGCAATCAGCGTTGCAAAAATTCACACTTCTGCAATACGAATTGAATTACCACTTGTCCCACCCCGCTCTCCCCCTTCGCTCCATGAGGCCGCATGTCGCTCAAGGAAATCATCCGCCAGCACGCCGGACGCCTGACCCCGGCCGACCGCCGGTTGGTCGATGCGCTGCTGGAGAACCCGGCCGGTGCCGCCATGTCGTCGGCATCGGACATCGCGCAGCGGGCGGGGGTTCACGCCGCTTCGCTGGTGCGCCTGGCGCGCAAGCTGGGGTTCGAGGGGTTCGCCGATCTGCGGGCGCGGCTGCAAGCCGACATCCTGGCCGGCGAACAGCCGCACGACCGCCTGCGCAAGCGGGTTCAGGATCTGCCGCCCGATCAGGTATTGCAGGCGGTGATGGAGCGCGAGCGGGCCTTTCTGCGCGACCTGCCCAACCACGTCAGCCAGGAGCAGATCGCCCGCGCCGCCCGCCTGATCGCCGACGGCCACCGCATCCTGCTGTTCGCCGAAGGCTCGTCGCGTCTGCTGCGCGACATGATGGCCCGCCGCCTGCGCCGGGTCGGCCGGCCGGTGGAGGTGCTGGAGGCCCAGAGCCGCGATCTAGCGGAAGGGCTCAACACCCTGGCCGGCACCGATGTGCTGATGGCCTTCGCCTTCTCCGCCGTGCCGCCGCTGCTGCCGCCGGTGCTGGAGGAGGCCGCCCGCTGCGGCGCCGCCTCCATCCTGGTGGCCGACCTGATCGGGCCGTTGGTGCGGCCGGCGCCCGACCTGCTGCTGTCGGCCCCGCGCGGCGTGGCCGGCGAGTCCCAGTCGCTGACCATCCCCATGGCCCTGTGTACCTCCATCCTGCTCACCCTGCCCCTGGTCGATGGCGGCGCCTCCATCCGGGCGGTGGAACGCTATGGCATCCTGCGCCGCCAGATGGAAGACAAGACACGATGACCTCCTCCCTCCCCGCCGGCGGCCTCAGCCTGATGCCGCTGTCCGGCCTCGGCGGCAAGCATGCCGCCTGTTTCCTCATCGACGGTGGCGACACCCGTCTGCTGCTCGACCTCGGTGCCGGCACCGGCGATGCCCCGCCCCGCCCGGACCTGTCACGGCTGATGGATCAAGCGGTGGATGCCGTGCTCATCAGCCACCAGCACGAGGACCACATCGGCGGCCTCGACCTGCTGGCCGCCCTGGGGACACCGCCGGTCCATGCCACCGTCGCCGTCGCCCGCGCCATCGGGCGCCAGTTTTCCGTCGCCTGTCGCCCGCTGCCTCTGCGCGGACGGCTGGAGATCGGCGGCCTCACCATCCGCACCGGCCGCTCCGGTCATGCCCCCGGCGGGGTGTGGCTGCATGTGACCACGACGGGGACGAGCGAGGCCGGCGGCATTCTCTACATGGGCGACCACAGCGGCGAGTCACGGCTGTTCGCGCAGGACGCACCGCCGCCAGCGGCGGTGCTGGTGCTCGATGCTTCCTACGGTGTCGATGACGTCCCCCAGAACGAGCGGACGGCGCCGGTGCTCGCCGCCCTGCGCGACGGGCCGGTGCTGCTGCCGGCGCCGCCGGCCGGACGCGGCGTGGAAATGGCGGTGGCCGCCCTTCAGGCCGGATTACCGGCTCCGGCGCTGTGTCCGGTGACGCGGGAGGCGGCGGCGCGGCTGCTTGATGCCGACGCCGATACGTTGCGCCCCGGCATCGCCCCGCTGCTGGTCCGACTGGTGGACAGCGCGCCGGATGCCGGCACCATCGACATGCCCACCATCGCCGCCGGCGCCACCCTGGAAACCGGCCCGGCGGTGGCGCTGGCCGAGCGGTGGCGGGCGGCCGGACTGCCGATCCTGCTCACCGGTCATGTGCCGGCCGCCACTCCGGCGCGGACGCTGCTGGATACCGGCGCCGCGATCTGGCGGCGGTGGAACGTGCATCCGCCGCTGCGGGAAAACCGGGCGCTGGTGCAGGCGGTGCGGCCGCGGGTGGTGGTGCCGGCGTTCGGTCGCCTCGATCACGCCGCCGCCTGGGCCGCCGCCTTCGCACCGGCGACGGTACGACTCGACGGCGCACCGCTGGAGGCAACGGCGGCATGAGTCTCGCCTTCCTTCACCGCCCGCTGGTCTTCGTGCGCCACGGCCAGACCGCCTGGAACGCCGCCCGTCTGGTGATGGGCCAGATCGACATCCCGCTCGACTCCACCGGGGAAGCCCAGGCGAAGGCCGCCGCCGCCGCCGTGGCGGCGCTGCCGGTCACGTCGGTGTGGTGCAGCCCGCTCGGCCGCTGCCGCGCCACCGCCGCCGCCCTGCGCTTCCTGCGGCCAGAACTGTCGTTCACCGTCCTTGATGATCTCGCGGAGCGTCATTGGGGCGTTCACCAGGGCGGCGACGATCGCCTGCGCCCACCCCGCCACCAAACCCCGCCCGAAGGGGAAAGCGCCAGCGCATTCGCCACCCGCACCCAGCGCGCTCTAGCGGCGGTCGACGATCCCGGCCTGCCGGTGGTGGTGGCCCATTCGGGCACCTTCCGGGTGATCCTCGACCTGTACGGTCGCGACAGCGACGGGCCGCCGGTAGGCAACGCAGCCCCCCTGCTGCTGACGACGGAGGGAATACGGCCACTGAAGGACGCTTGATGCAAACTATTCCCACTCACAGTGCCGACAATAGTATGCCTCCCGTTTTGGTGGTCGCAGATATCCGTCTCCCGTCTCGTCTCACAACCATCCCGTGGATCGCCCCTTACCTGCGCATTACGGTGGGCAAGACATGCGAATTCCTTCTAGGCGACCTGCATTTCGCAGGTGCGAAAACATCGCGGATATGAGAATTCATCATTTATCATATGCTCTTTAGATCGGACGGACCGGGAACTCGGTGGTCAACGCAGAAGCGACACCCCACAGGCTCCCGAGGGGGTATTATGAACATCAAGAACATGAGCATTTCCTTGAAGATCGGCGCCCTGGTGGGCACGCTGGTCGTGGCTTTGGTGGTGTCGATCGTTGTCGCCCTGCTGGCTGTCCGCAGCGTCCTTCTGGAAGACAAGAAGGCACTGGTGCGTGAAGTCGTCAGCGTCTCCCTCTCCATCGCCGAGGAATACGACCGGCAGGTCAAGCAGGGTCTGCTGACCGAGGAAGAGGCGCAGGCGGTGGTCAAGGCCAGCTTCCGCGCCCTGCGGTTCGAGGACGACGAATATCTGTTCGCCTACGACGACCGTGGCATCAACATCGTCCACGGTATGCGCCCGGAGCTGGAGGGCAAAGACCTGAGCGGGGTGAAAGACCCTGACGGAGTCCTGGTCATCGCCGGGCTGCTGAACGCCGTGCGCGGCGACGGCTATTTCCGCTACAAGTGGGAAAAGAAGGGCGCGCCTGAGCCGGTGGACAAACTGTCCTACGCCGCCCGTTTCGCCCCCTGGGGCTGGAACATCGGGACCGGCATCTATCTGGATGACCTGGAAGCCGAGATGTGGGAGCGCGAAGGCCCCCTGGTGATCATCGGCGCGCTGTTCGTCGTGATCATCACCATCCTTGCCTTCCTGCTGGTGCGCTCCATCACGCGCCCGCTGCGTCAGGTGACCACCTCCATGTCGGCGCTGGCCGAGGGCCGCACCGACATCGACGTCGGCGACCAGACCCGCGGCGACGAGATCGGCCGCGTCAACCAGGCCATGGCCCGCCTGCGCGCCTCGGTCAGCGAGGCGTTCCGCCTCAACCAGATGGTCGAGCGGCAGCCCGCCAAGGTGATGCTGTGCGACAGCGACCTCAACATCACCTACGTCAATACCGCCGCCAAGACGCTGCTGGCGAAGCTGGCCGGCGTCATGCACTGCAACCCGGACGAGGTGGTCGGCCGCTCCGTGCTGTCGTTCCACCGCAAGCCGGAGTTCGTGAAGAACATTCTGTCCGATCCATCGAAGTTGCCCTACTCCGGCCGCTTCACCATGGGCGACGTGGTGATCGAGAACACGGTCATCCCCATCTATGACGAAACCGGCAAGTACATCGGCCCCATGCTGAACTGGACCGATGTGACCAAGTACGTCTCCATGATGACCAACTTCCAGGAGAACGTGCAGGCGTCGGTGCATCAGGTGTCCGATGCCGCCGATCAGTTGTCCGGCCTCGCCCAGCAGATGCAGCAGGATTCGGGCGATGTCGGCAGCCGCTCCAGCTCCGTCGCCTCGGCGGCCGAGCAGGCCGGCGCCAACGTGCAGACAGTGGCGGCGGCGGCCGAGGAACTGTCGGCCTCCATCTCGGAAATCGGGCGCAGCGTCGCCCATGCCTCCGACATCTCCACCCGCGCCGCCGGCCGCATGGACAAGGCCCAGCAGGTGATTGCCGGCCTCGACGCCAGCGCCACCCAGATCGGCGACGTGGTCAACCTCATCAACGACATCGCCAGCCAGACCAACCTGCTGGCGCTGAACGCCACCATCGAGTCGGCCCGTGCCGGCGAGGCGGGCAAGGGCTTCGCCGTGGTCGCCAACGAGGTGAAGAACCTGGCCGGCCAGACCGCCCGCGCCACCGAGGACATCGCCAAGCAGATCGCCACCGTGCAGTCGGCCACCCGCGATGCCGTCGCCGCCATCGGCGAGATCGCCTCCGACATCCACGAAGTCAGCCAGGTGTCGGCCACCATCGCCTCGGCGGTGGAGGAACAGAACGCCGCCACGGCGGAGATCAGCCGCAACATCCAGGAAGCCTCGCGCGGCACCGAAGTGGTCACCACCGACATCACCGCCGTCGCCGCCAGCGCCGACTCCGCTGCCCGCTCCTCCGGGCAGGTGCTGGACGCGGCGCGTCAGCTCGGCATTCTCTCGACCAGCCTGTCGAGCGAGGTGGAGAAGTTCCTGGCGTTCATGAAAGACACCGGCAACGCCGCGTAAGAGACTGTTTTTCCTGAAGAAGAATGGCCATCCCAGCTGTTGCCGGGATGGCCATTCCCTTGTCAGGGATCGGTCTGCCAACTGCCGCCAAGCGCCCGGAACAGGCCGATGCCGGCGCTGAAGCGGTCGGAGTCCGCCTGCACCAACGAGTCCTCCGCCGACAGTTGGCTGCGCTGGCTGTCGAGCACGGCGAGGAAATCGGCGGTGCCGGCCACGTACTGTTCCCGCGACACCCGTGTCGCCTCGCGGGCACGATCGGCGGCGACGGTGAGCAGGTCGGTGCGGCGGGCGCTGCTGTCGGCGGCGACCAGGGCGTCTTCCACGTCCTTGAAGGCGGTCAGGAGGCTCTGGCGATAGCCGGCGATCAGTTCGGCCTCGGTGGCCTCCGCCTGCTCCAGCGCCCCTTCCAGGCGGCCCCCGGAGAAGATCGTGGCGGCGACCCCGGAGGCGAGGTCGAGCGCCGTCGTGGTGCCGCCGGTGAGCACGCCTGACACACCCCCGGTCAGGGACAGGGTCACCGACGGCAGGAACGCCGCCCGCGCCGCGCCGATGTCGGCATTGGCGGCCCGCAGCGACGCCTCGGCGGCACGAATATCGGGCCGCCGCACCAGCAGGTCGGCGGGCTGGCCGGCGGCCGGGGCCGGCAGCGCCAGCTCTGACAGGCTGGTACCGGCGACACGGACCCCTTGCGGCGGCCGGCCGGTGAGTACCGCCAAAGCCGTTTCCGCCGCCCGCAACTGGCGTTGCAGCGCCGGGATGTTGGCTTCGATGGTGGCGACCGTCGCCTGTTGCTGCGCCAGTTCCAGCGGTGGACTGAGGCCCTCCGTCACCCGCGTCTCGACCAGGGTCAGGGTCTGGCGGGCGGCGTCCAGGTTGTCGGCGGCGATGCGCAGCCGGTCCTTGAGGGCGAGCGCCAGGATATAGGCGTCGGCAACCTCGGCCTGCACGGTCAGGGCGGTCGCCTCGCGCTCGAAGCGGGCGCGGTCGACGCCGAAGCGAGCGGCGTCCACCGCCGCCCGATTGCCGCCCCACAGGTCCAGTTCCCACGACGCCCGCAGGCTGCCGGACCATGCCGTGTCCGCGTCGGAGGCGCCATCGCCGGCCGTCAGCCGCGACAGGCCGCCGCTGCCATCCAGCGTCGGCGACAGGCTGGCGCCGGCGCTGCGCAACGCGGCGCGGGCCTGGGCGATGCGCTGTTCGGCGGCGGCGATATCCTGATTGGCGCTCAGCGCCATTTCCACCAGGGACGTCAGCTCGGTATTGCCGAACCGTCGCCACCACGCCTCGGCCTCGTCACGAGCGGCGGCGGTGGGGGCAGGGACGGCGCCATCCTGGCCGGCACCGTCCCAGGCGGCCGGCACGACCACCTCCGGCGCCCGGTACTCCGGGGTCATGGAGCAGGACGCCAGCAGTAGCGGCAGCAGAGCGACGGCGGCGACGGCGCGCCGGGGGCGGGGCATGGGCGGAAACCTCCTCATTCGGATGCGAGCGCCACCACGGGATCGAGCCGCGCCGCCTTGCGCGCCGGCAGGTAGCCGAACACCAGCCCGGTGGCGAAGGCGCAGGAAAACGCCAGCAGCGGCGGCCACGGCGAATAGACGACGGAGACGCCGAACACCGACGCCGTCCACGCCGCCGCCAGCCCGAAGGCGATGCCGAGCAACCCGCCGATGCCGCAGACGACGATGGCCTCGGTGTTGAATTGCAGCAGGATATCGCGCATGCGGGCGCCGGTGGCCATGCGCACGCCGATTTCGCGGGTCCGCTCGGTGACGCTGACCAGCATGATGTTCATGACGCCAATGCCGCCGACCAGCAGCGAAATCAGCGCCACCGACCCCAGCAGGACAGTCAGGGTATCCTGCGTCCGCTCGGCGGTTTCCAGCAGCGAGGCGGTGTCGCGGACGCGGAAATCCTCGCTGCCATGGCGGGCGACCAGCAACTCGGTCAGGGCCGCCTGGGTCTGCGGGTTGAGCGCCGTATCGGCCACCCGCACGGTGATGCCGTTGACGTAGTCGCCGCCGAACAAGCGCGTGCGGCCGGTGGACAGCGGCACCAGGGCGATGTCGTCCTCATCGCGGCCAAAGGCGGAGGCGCCCTTGGCGGCCAGTACGCCCACCACCTCGAAGGGAACGGTGCCGATCAGCACGTATTCGCCAACCGGGCTACCGCCGTCGGGGAACAGGGTGCCAGCGACCGTCTGCCCCAGCACCACCACCGGCGCGTAAGCCGCCAGATCCTCCTGACCGAAGAACAGGCCGTCGGCCATCGGCCAATCGCGGGCGGTGGCGAACCCCGGCCACGTCGCTTGAATCGAGGTCCGATAATCGACACCGCCGAAGCGGATGGTGGCGCTCAGGCTGCGTTCGGGCACCACGTCGGTGACATTGGGCACCGCCCGCAACGCCTCGGCGTCGGCGAAGGTGAGGCTGGCGTTGTCGCCGCTCGGCCGCACGCCGGGGGCGCCGGGGCGGATGACCATCAGGTTGGTGCCGAGCGAGGCCATGCGGTCCATGACGTCGCGCTTGCTGCCGTCGCCGATGGCCAGCATGGCGACCACGGCGGCCACCCCGATCACCACCCCCAGCAGGGTGAGCGCCGTGCGGAACGGATTGGTGCGCAGCGACCGCAGCGCCATTTTGGCCGCTTCCGCCACGCTGGCGAGGCCGCCGAGGCTGCCGCCGCGCGAGCGCGCGGGCGGGACTGGCGCCTCCAGCTCCGGCAGGGCGGCGCGGCGGGTGTCGTCGGCGACGATGCGGCCGTCGTGGATATGGATGATGCGATCGGCCCGCGCCGCCACCTCGGCATCGTGGGTGATGAGGATGATGGTACGGCCCTCGCCGTGCGGCGCCTCCAGCAGT
>JAEWWF010000083.1 GCA_023396465.1 Pseudomonadota bacterium | reverse complement strand
GCATTGGGGGGCACGTATTCGCCCTGGTGCTCGTCGGCGCGGGGCACCACGAAGCCATCCACCCCGCGCGCGGCGAGGGCGTCGCGCAGGGCGCGCAGGCGGTCGGCGGGTGCGGCGGCGGAAGCGGGCGCGGCGGTCATGCGGGCTCCTTCGGAAACGGACGGGACGAATACCTGAGTGGCAGGCTAAGGGCGGGCGGTCGCGGCGGCAAGGGCCAGTCTGAAGCCGGCATCATCGACGTTTCACATCAGGATGATGATCCATGCGCGGCCGGCAATGCTGCGATGCAACAGATACGCTGGTGCGCCCCCCGCCCTTCACCCACATTGCTCCCACCAGGCCGTAGACCAAGTCCGGTGCTGGCAAATCAACTGTAAGATGAGATAGTCCCATGTGGCCCTATGACGACAGCGAAGCCGAGTGGCTGGGCGCGACTGCTCCCGCCGTGAAGGCCCCGGCTGCCGCGACGGTTGTTTCCCTCGAGTCCGCCCGCAGCGAGGCCCGTGTGCCCGCCGCCGCGCCGGTGACCGAGGGTTCGGAAGAAGGCGGTCTGGTCGGCCGCATCATCGGCCGGATCCGTTTCTGGCGTGAGCGTCAGGACGCACGGGCCCGCCTCTACGCCATGAGCGAGCGCGAGTTGGCTGACATCGGCCTCACCCGCGACGCCATCGACATGGCCGTCGGCACCGCCGACAGCCTCCAGAAGCCGACCTTCGACGGCGTGCTGGGCGGGGCCGTCCACGGCCTGACCCGCGGCGCCACCACTTGGTGGAAGGCGGCGTAACCTGCATACCGGCAGGTAGACAGAAGGCGCATTTCCCCTCTCTCGCGCCTTGAAAGGCCCGTCCGGCGAGCCCAGCCGGACGGGCCTTTCTGCGTCCGGCTGCTGGTGGAAGGGGGGAGAACGTACCCCCGGCAGAGGCGACATGACGGCCGTCACCACGACCAATGCGGCGCCCGCAGACCTGACCGGCGGTTGCGCGGGGTGGTCGAAAGCCGACGTCGGCGTATCTTTCCACAAGAATGATGCGGTCATGCAATGCGCCGCGCACCCCGTTCAGGAAAGCCTAGGAGAACCCACCATGAAACCGCTGCATCTGCTCGACCGTCTTGCCGACAGTCTGCATACTTGGCACGAGCGTCATCTGGTCCGCGACTCGCTGGCCGGCATGAGCGACCGCGAACTGGCCGACATCGGCCTTACCCGCGACGATATCGACGCCGTCGCCACCGGCACCTTCGAGAAGGACAGCGAGCGCCTGCACTGAGGCGCTCGTCCAATCCTCTTCCCGGTCCCCGCCGCAACCGCACGCCCTCAGCCGCGCGACAGCACCAGCGTCGCCCACGGATCGAGGGCGTAGCGCCGCTCCAGCACCAGGCCCTGGAGGCGGTAGGCGTTGAGCACCATCGGCTCCTGCCGGCGCAGCAGGCCGGCCAGCACCACCTTGCCGCCGTGGTCCAGCGTCGCCGCCACGTCCTTGGCCATGCGGACCAGCGGGCGGGCCAGGATGTTGGCGAAGATCAGATCATAGGGGCCGCGCCGGGCCACCTCGGCCAAGGCGAAGCCGTTGCCGGCGAAGGCCGTCAGCTGTCGCTCCACCCGGTTGCGGCGGGCGTTGAGGTCGGTCACCCGCACCGCTTCGGCGTCGATGTCCACCGCCGTCACCGGGCAAGCGAAGGCGCGCGCCGCCGCGATGCCGAGGATGCCGGTGCCGCAGCCCATGTCCAGCACGTTGCGGAAACGGCGGCGCTTGCCCATGTCGTGCAGCGCCAGCAGGCAGCCGTAGGTGCTCTGATGCTCGCCGGAGCCAAAAGCGGTGGCGGCATCCACCAGCAACGGCACGCAGCCCGGCGGCAGCGGGTCGGCGTAGTGGCTGCCGTGGACGAAGAAGCGGCCGGCGCGGATGGGGGGGAAGGCCTGGAGGTTTTCCTGGAGCCAGTTGCGCGGTGCCTCGCGCTCGATGATGACCTCCGGCTCCGGCACCCCGGTGACCGCCGCCGCCAGGGCGATGGAGGCGGCGACGGCGGCCCGGTCGGGCTCGCCCTCGCCATAGCCGTCCAGGCGCCACAGGGCATCGTCGCGGTCGTCGTCCTCCACCTCGAACTCCAGCACCGCCGCCATGTGCTCCTGCAAGGCCGCCTCGAAGGCGGGGATGGCGAAGCGCGGAACGATGGTCTGGATGTGCCAGATGTCGGCGGAGTCCTTGCCGGTCATTGCGGGTCTTCCGGTGATCGTGGGGTTGGCGTCCGTCTAGCACAGCGAACGCCCAAAGTCATGCGAAGGGCGCATTGCTGCGCCGCAAAATAGGTCAGAACCGGATAACCGCATCCTGGCCTATGGTCGTCGCAGACCCCCTTCCCAGACAGGCCTTCCCGGGGCCGAGAGAGAGCGCCATGACCGAGAGCTCCCCCGAATTCCGACTGCCGTCCTTCGAGGAACGGCACCTGCACATGCAGCGCGCCCGCGCCCTGCGCTCCGCCGAGCTGGCCGTGCTTGTCCGCGCCGCCGTGGCGTGGGTACGGGCGGCCCTGCACCTTGGCCAGCATCACCACGGGTCGCCGGTGGCGCACTGATCGGACGAGCGGCGGCGGCGGCGGGTCCTGCCGCCGCCGCTTCCTTGCTCCTTACTCCGCGGCGGCGGCCGGCACCCGTTCCAGCCGGCGCCCGTCGATGGGCCAGTGCAGCAGCGCCGCCACGATGCCAAGGGCCACGCCGGCCCACCAGACGATGTCGTAGGAGCCGGTGCTGTCGTACAGCACGCCGCCCATCCACACGCCCATGAAGGCGCCGATCTGGTGCCCGAAGAAGACGATGCCGAACAGCGTCGCCATGTAGCGCGGGCCGAAGATCTGCGCCACCAGCCCAGAGGTCGGCGGCACCGTCGACAGCCACAGCAGGCCCATGGCGGCGGAGAACACCAGCACGCTGGTGGTGGTCACCGGCAGCAGGATGAACAGCAGGATCACCACCGCCCGCATGCCGTAGATGAACGACAGCAGGTAGGTCTTGCTGTAGCGGCCGGCGATCAGGCCGGCGGAATAAGCGCCGATCACGTTGAACAGCCCCACCAGCCCCAGCGCCCAGGCACCAAGCGCCGGGCTCAGACCCTTGTCGACGATATAGGCCGGCAGGTGGGTTTGGATGAAGGCGACGTGGAAGCCGCAGACGAAGAACCCCATGAACAGCAGCACATAGCCGCGATGGCGGAACGCCTCGCGCACCGCCTCGCCGATGCTCTGGTCGAAGCCACCGGCGGCGGGCCGGGCCGGCTTGCCCTTCAGCAGCGGCGCCAGCAGGGCGATCAGCAGCGCCATGGCGCCCATCAGCACCAGCGCCGTCTGCCAGCCGTAGGCGGAGATGAAGCCCTGGCCCAGCGGCACCAGCAGGAACTGCCCCAGCGACCCGGCGGCGGTGCCGAGGCCGAGCGCCCACGACCGCTTTTCCTCCGGCACCACCCGCGCCATGGCCGCCAGCGCGATGGCGAAGGACGAGCCGGACAGGCCCATGCCGACGATCAGGCCGCCGCTCAGGGTGATGGCGGTGGGGGTGGTGGACACCGCCATCAGCATGGTGCCGATGGCGTAAAGGATGCCGCCGCCCACCAGCACGCGGGCGGTGCCGTAACGGTCGGCAAGCGCCCCGGCGAAGGGCTGGCCGGCGCCCCACAGCAGGTTCTGGACGGCGATGGCGGTGGCGAAGACCTCGCGCCCCCAGCCGTTGGCGGCGCTCATGGGTTCCAGGAACAGGCCGAAGCCGGCGCGGACGCCGAAGTTCAGCAGCCCGACCAGACAGGCGGCGACGATCACCACCAGGACGACGCCGCGCAGGGCGCTGCGATCAGGGGCGGGCGGAGAGGCGGTGGTCATGGGGCTGCATCCGTCTGAAGGAAGCGGGCGGCGACGTCGGCGACACCGCGCGGCAGTATGAAGGGGCATTCATGTCAGTGTGGCGGAAACGGAGTCTGGCAGGAATGACAATGATCCCATGGAAACTGCCACGGTATGCTGTCACTCTGCCGGAGTCGGACATCCGCCTGGGATACTGCGCCATGACTCCTCCGCCACCGGAAGCTCCGCTTAACGCCGTCAAGGCAGGGCCGGACGCCGCCGGCACCACCGCTGCCGGCCGCCGCCGGGTGGCCATCCTGGTGCCGCCGCGGTTCCAGAGCCTCGACCTCACCGGCCCGCTGGAAGTGTTCAACTACGCCTGCGCCTTGGCTCCCGGGGCCTATGACTGGCCGGTGCGGGTGGTGTCGGGGGCGGGCGGCGAGGTGGAGTCGTCCAGCGGCCTGCGCATCGCCACCGAACCGTTGGCGAGCCTCCCGGCGGCCAGCCTCGATACCCTGATGATCGCCGGCGGTCCCGGTGCCCACGATCCCGACGCCGCCGTCAACGCCGACGCGGTGGCGTGGCTGGCGGAGCAGTCCGGCCGCATCCGGCGGGTGGCCAGCACTTGCACCGGGGCCTTTCTGCTGGCTGCCGCCGGATTGCTCGATGGCCGCCCGGCGACCACTCACTGGATGTTCCGCGACAAGCTGCGCCGCCGCTTCCCGCGCCTGAAGGTGGAGGACGACGCCCTGTTTCTTGGTGACGGCCATATCTACACCGCCGCCGGTGTCACCGCCGGCATCGACCTCGCCTTGGCGCTGGTTGAGGAGGATGCCGGCAACGCCGTGGCACTGGATATCGCCCGCCGGCTGGTGGTGTACCTGCGGCGGCCGGGGAGCCAGGCGCAGTTCAGCGCCCCGCTGCGGGCGCAGGCCCGCACCGCCTCCAGCCGGCTGGATGCGGTCATTGTCTGGATCGCCGAGAACCTCGACCATCCGCTGACGGTGGAGGCGCTGGCCGAGCGTGCCGGCATGACCCCGCGCACCTTTGCTCGCCGGTTCACCGATGCCACCGGCGCCTCGCCGGGCCGCTTCGTCACCCAGGCGCGGGTGGACGAGGCCCGCCGCCTGCTGCTCGACGTCCCCGACCTGCCGCTGGCGATGGTGGCGGCGCGGGTCGGGCTGGAGACGGCGGAGGGGCTGCGGCAGCTGTTCCAGCGGGCCTTGGGCATCTCGCCCGAGGCTTACCGGCGCCAATTCGGCGTGACGCGGGAGGGCCAATGTCCCATTGCGCGGCTCGGATAACCCTGTTGTCCGTGGCGATATACCTTTGAAGTAATTTTCTATACCACGTTACCCCACCCGACCCGACAGGGGGGATTACCATGCCGTGCATGGCAGCGGCTGCCGTCCTTGGCGGGCTGTCTTCGGTGATTTGCAGGGGGTGAGTGCCTTGAAACGTCCCAACGTTGCCGTGTTCCGTGCCCTGGGCCGTGCTGGCGGTCTCGACCGCTTTCGGGTGTCGACCCGCATCATTGCCGGTTTTGCCTTCTGCCTGGGCGTCACCGCCGCCGTCGCCGGCGCCGGGTTCTACGGTTTCCAGAGCGCCTCTCACGGGGTGGAGGGTCTGGGGACCGGAATGACGCGGGCGCTTACCGCCAGCGACATGGAGCGCGACCTGACCGCCCTGCGGCTCCATGCCAGCCGTGCCCTGGAGGCAGGGGATGAGCGGTCACGGGGGGCTTATGACGACGCCCACGGCAGCCTGTCGGGCCAGTTGGCGCGCGCGGCAGCCACGGCGCCAGTGGACCAGCGCGAGCGTTTCGCCGAGCTGGAACGGCTGGAGAAGGAATACAACACCGCCTTCGAGCGCGCGGCCGCCCTGACCGAGGAGCGTGAGATGCTCGACCGCACGGTCATCACGCCGCTCGGCATCGAGATCCAGGAGAAGCTGTCCAAGCTCGGAGCCTTCGCGATCGAGCGCGGCGACTATCGGCTGGCGGCGGTGGCCGGCAAGGCCACGGAGGCCTTCATGGAAGGCCGAAATTACACCCGCGCGTTCATCGAAAACCCGTCGCCCGAGTTGCTCGACCTCACCAAGTCGTCGTTCCGCGAGTTCCACCGGCAGGCCGGCCTGATGGGCCGCTTCGGCCTGGACACGGCTGAACGGGAACTGCTCGATGGCGCCCGCTCCGGCCTGCGTTCCTACGCCGGCCGGCTGGACGAGGTCTATCAGGTGAGCGAGGACTTGGCCAAGGCCATCGGCACCGACATGCCGGCCATCGCCAGTCAGGCCGCCGCCGTCGCCGTCAGCATCAAGAACGTCGAAGTGCAGACCGCCGAGGATCTGCGCTATTCGCTGTCTGCCCTCATGCGTCAGCTCATGTCCCTGCTGCCGGCGGTGGCCGGGGGCGCAGTGGTGCTGGGGCTGGTGATCGCGGTGGTGACGGTGCGCGGGCTGGTCCGGCCGTTGAAGGCCATGACCGGTACCATGACGCGGCTGGCCGGTGGCGACCTGACCACCGAGGTTCCGGCCCGCGAGCGGCGCGATGAAATGGGCGAGATGGCCCGTGCGGTGCAGGTGTTCAAGGAACATGCCCTTGAGGTGGAGCGCCTGAATGCCGCCACCGAGGAGCACCGGCGTCAGGCCGAGGCCGAGCGCAAGGCCATGCTCGCCGATATCGCCGAGCGTCTGCACGAGACCGTCGGCACCATGGTCGGCCGCACCCGCGTGTCGGTGGAAGGCATGCAGGCATCGTCCCTCACCATGGAAGAGACCGCCGAGCGCACCAGCGCCCGCGCCACCGACATCGCCGCCGCCGCCGGGCAGGCGGCCAGCAACGTGCAGACGGTGGCCGCCGCCGCCGAGGAACTGGCTGCCTCCATCGACGAGATTTCCCGTCAGGTCGGCCTGTCGAGCGAGGCCGCCCGCGATGCCTCCGCCAGCGCCACCGAAACCGCCGCCATCGTGCAGCGGCTGGCGACGGCGACGGCGGAGATCGGCGAGGTGGTGGCGCTCATCACCGCCATCGCCGACCAGACCAACCTGCTGGCGCTCAATGCCACCATCGAGGCGGCTCGCGCTGGCGACGCCGGCAAGGGATTCGCCGTGGTGGCGAGTGAAGTGAAACAACTGGCCGGACAAGTGACCCGGGCGACCGACCAGATCGCCGACCGCATCGGCAATGTTCAGGCGGAAACCGACAAGGCGGTCAACGCCATCGCCGATATCGGCCATCGCATCGGCCACATGGACGAGATCGCCGCCGCCATTGCCGCCGCCATGGAGGAACAGGCCGCCGCCACCCGCGAAATCGTCCGCAACGTGCAGCAGGCGGCGGACGGTACCGAAGGTGTCACCCGGTCCATCGACGATGTCGCCCGCGACAGCAACGAAACCCACGATCTCGCCGGCACCCTGCGCACCACCGCCGCCGAACTGGCCGATCAGGGCGAAACCCTGGGGCGCGAGGTCGAAGCCTTCGTGGAGCGGCTGCGCACCGCCTGACGGCTCACCCGGTCCAGCCCCGTCCGGGAATACCAGTGCGGCCCTTGACGGTCCCGCCCGCAACGGCCGAGCATGATGCTCTCCCGGCCTGCGGGCGGGGAACCACAGGGAAAGGGCTCAGCATGAAGCACAAGGGTACAACGGCGGCACCGGTCGACGCAGCGGAACGCCGCGCGGCGCGACCCGTCGTCTGTTACACGGTCGACCGGCTGCCTCCCGTCGACACCGCCTTCTATGAGGCCGTGCGTGACGGCATGACCAAGGTGGACGAGGTGATCGTGCCGCCGCGCGATGCCCGTCCGTTCCGGGTGCCGGCCGGCCACCTGTTCCGCATCGTCAGTATCGAGGGGCCGCAGGTGGGTGACCTCAACCTGTGGAACGCCGACGACCCGACGGAGCGCTTCTTCAGCGGCAAGACCCGCCAGTTGCACGCCACCCACGTTTCCACCGGCGACCGGCTGTGGAGCACGCTGCCGTTCCTGCGCCCCATGGCGACCATCACCCACGACACCCTGGACTGGTACGGCTGGGACGAGGACGGCGGCGGTGTCCACGATGTCATCGGCACCCGCTGCGACCCCTACACCAACCGCCTGCTGAGCGGCGATGACTACCACCACTGCTGCCACTCCAACCTCACCCGCGCCTTCGCCACCGCCAGCGGCCTGCCGGTGGAACAGGCGGAGATGCATGTGCATGACGTGCTGAACGTCTTCATGTGTACCGGCTTCACCCGCGACACCCACCAGTACTTCATGAAGGCGAGCCCGGTGCGGCCCGGCGACTTCATCGAGTTCTTCGCCGAGATCAACCTGCTCGGCGCCCTTTCGACCTGTCCCGGCGGCGATTGCAGCGCCAGCCACTCCAGCGATGCCGCCGCCTGTCATCCGCTCAAGGTGGAAATTTTCCGCCCGCGCGAGGACGCCCTGGCGGGCTGGCAGCCGGGGGCGGCAAGCCCCTACCCGCGCACCCACGGCGCCTGACCCGCTTTGCCGGTATCCCCTGTTCAGGGGATACCGGCCGCTCCCCGGACCCGGTAGCCTGCCGCCTCCTGTTCATGCGAGGGGTAGTAGGCATGTCTATCGACCTTAGTTCCTATGGCGTCGATCTTTCCGGCAACAGCGTCATCGAGGGCGAACGTTCGCTGGCCGGCAGCAACGGCCCCGATACCCTGCGGGCCACCAGCGACGCCGGGTGGATGATCAACGGTCTGCAAGGTGACGATCTGATCGTCGGCGGTGGCGGTTCCGACACCCTGATCGGCAGTGCCGGCAACGACACGATCGACGGCGGTGCTGGCGACGACTACGCATCGTTCTCCTTCCTGGCGGAGCAGTACACGATCACCCAGACGGCCAATGGGGTGCTGGTGGCGGCCAACGCGCCGCTTGATCTGCTCGACGGCTCGGCCCTGCTGACCAACATCGAGTACCTGATGTTTGGCGGTCAGACCTACAGCCTGGCCGACATCCTGGCCGGCAACTTCACGCCGGTCCTGGGCGGCGGATCCACGCCTACCCCGACCACCGGGACCACTGGCACCGCTGCGGCCGACATCCTGAACGGCACCGACGCCGCCGACGTCATCAGCGGCGGCGAGGGCAGCGATACCGTCAGTGGTGGTGGCGGCAACGATGTCGTCTACGGCAACACCGGCAACGACGTGCTCTACGGCAACCTCGGCACCGACACTCTTTACGGCGGCCAGGGCAATGACGAACTGTTCGGTGGGCAGGGCTCGGACGTGCTCTATGGCAACCTGGGCGCCGATGTTCTGTACGGCAACCTGGGCACCGATACCCTGTATGGCGGCCAGGGTAACGACACCCTCTACGGCGGTCAGGATAACGATGTGCTGTATGGCAATGTCGGGGACGACGTGTTGTTCGGCAATGTCGGCGCCGACACCCTGGTGGGCGGCACCGGCGCCGATGTCTTCATGGCCGCTGGCGGCGGCAATGACACCGTGCTGGACTTCAGCGCCGCCGAGAACGACCGCCTGAGCTTCGCTGGTCTGTCCGGGGTGACCTATTCCGCCGCCGCCGGCAGCGGTACCTCCACGGTCGTCACCTGGCAGGCCTCCGGCGGCGTCAGTGGCACGGTGACGTTGCAGGGGCTGGCGTCCAGCGCCTTCTCCGACGCTCTCGTTCTTCTCTGATCGGGGTGCTCCCGCCGTCTGGCGGGAGCATCGCTCATACCAAGCTGGCTTGATCGGAGCCGATCAGGCCAGCGTCCTCAGGCCGCGGGCGGCCGCTCCTCGCGGCCTTTGGCTCTCGCCGGCATCATGGACAAAGTCGAAACAAAACGCCCGGCGGTTTCCCGCCGGGCGTTCTGCATTTCTGGTCACGCTCCAAGAGGAGTGCGATGCACTTCCTTTAGCAGGAGTAGTACATCTTGTACTCGACCGGGTGCGGGGTGTGTTCGTAGTTGTAGACTTCTTCCCACTTCAGGGCGATGTAGCCGTCGATCATGTCCTGGGTGAACACGTCGCCCTTCTTCAGGAAGTCGTTGTCGGCGGCGAGGGCCTGGAGAGCCTCGCGCAGCGAGCCGCAGACGGTCGGCACGCCGGCCAGCTCTTCCGCCGGCAGGTCGTACAGGTTCTTGTCCATCGGGTCGCCCGGGTGGATCTTGTTCTCGATGCCGTCGAGGCCGGCCATCATCATGGCGGCGAAGGCCAGGTAGGGGTTGGCGGTCGGGTCCGGGAAGCGAACCTCGACGCGCTTGCCCTTCGGGCTCGCCACGTAGGGGATGCGGCACGACGCCGAGCGGTTACGCGCCGAGTAGGCCAGCAGCACCGGAGCCTCGAAGCCGGGGATCAGGCGCTTGTAGCTGTTGGTCGACGGGTTGGTGAAGGCGTTGAGCGCCTTGGCGTGCTTGATGATGCCGCCGATGTAGTACAGGCAGGTTTCCGACAGGTCGGCATAGCCCGAACCGGCGAACAGCGGCTTGCCTTCCTTGAAGATCGACTGGTGGACGTGCATGCCCGAGCCGTTGTCGCCCTGGATCGGCTTCGGCATGAAGGTCGCGGTCTTGCCGTAGGCATGGGCGACCATGTGGACCACGTACTTGTAGATCTGCATGTGGTCGGCGGCGGTGATCAGGTCCTGGAACCGGGTGCCCAGTTCGTGCTGCGAGGGCGCCACTTCGTGGTGGTGCTTCTCGATGGCGAGACCCATCTCACCCATGACGGTCAGCATCTCGGCGCGCAGGTCGTTGCCCGAGTCCACCGGCGGGACCGGGAAGTAACCGCCCTTCACCGACGGACGGTGGGCCCAGTTGCCTTCCTCGAACAGCTTGCCCGAGACGTAGGGGCCTTCATCGCTGTCGATTTCATAGAAGCAGCGGTTCATGGAGACGTCAAAGCGGACGTCGTCGAACACGAAGAACTCGGCTTCCGGACCGAAGAAGGCGGTGTCGCCGATGCCGGTGGAGCTGAGGTAGGCCATCGCCTTCTTGGCGATGCCGCGCGGGTCGCGGTCGTAAAGCTGGCCGGTGGCCGGGTCGACGATGTCGCAGAAGATGATCAGGTGCGGCTGGGCGGCGAACGGATCCATCACGGCGGTCGACAGGTCCGGCTTCAGGATCATGTCGGACTCGTTGATCTCCTTCCAGCCGGCGATGGAGGAGCCGTCGAACATGATGCCTTCGGTCAGCAGGTCTTCATCGACCGTGCAGACGTGCTGCGCGGTGTGCTGCCACTTGCCCTTGAAGTCGGTAAAGCGGAAGTCGACGTACTTGACGTCGTGTTCCTTGATCAACTCCATAACCTTGTTGACGTCGGACATGATCCTATTCCCAATCAGTGTGGCCGGTTGAAACCTGTCCCCCAGGGCCGCCAACCTTCGGCCCTGGTCCGGCTCCGGTGCGGCGGCGCCTGCCGCCCGCGTCCCGATGCCGGTCCCGAAGTCGCGGCCGCGCCCTAGATGGCGTCGCTGCCGCGCTCCCCGGTGCGGATGCGGATGGCCTCCTCCACGGAGGAGACGAAAATCTTGCCGTCGCCGATGCGGCCGGTGTGGGCCGCCTGCTGGATGGCTTCGATGGCGCGCTCGGCGAGCGCGTCGTCCACCACCAGTTCGATCTTCACCTTCGGCAGGAAGTCGACGACGTATTCGGCGCCGCGATAGAGTTCCGTATGGCCCTTCTGGCGGCCGAAGCCCTTGGCTTCGGTCACGGTGATGCCCTGCAAGCCGATCTCGTGAAGGGCTTCCTTCACTTCGTCCAGCTTGAACGGCTTGATGATCGCTTCGATCTTCTTCATGAACCCCGTCGCTCTCGCTCGCTCGATCCTGGTGCGCCGCCCGTGTTCCGGTGGGGGCGCGCGTTCCGCCGCCCTCCGAACCACCCCGCGCGGTGCGAGTGTGGCCGGTTGACCCGGCCTTCCGCAACACCCTTTATCATGCCGCGTGCCAATCGGGGAAAATGGCGGAAATCCGCGCCCTCTTTCGCCGTTTGGATAAGGGGAAGGGGCATTCGGTCGCGGGGCGGTGCCCATGCTTTGGGCAGGTTGACCGTCTTTCGGGCAGGGGATTGCCCCGCCCATTGGGGCAGGGCGGGCGTGGGGCTGCCGTTCCCCTGCGAGTCGGCCCGTGCGGGGCCAGTGGCGGGCGTGCTATAACGCCGCTCCATCTTCCCGCCAGCAGGACCATGAGGCCGCCCGTGAAGCCCGCCAATTCGCTGTTTTCCTCCCTCGGCACCACCATCTTCGAGACGATGTCGCGGCTTGCCCAGCAGCACGGCGCCGTCAACCTGGGCCAGGGCTTCCCCGAGGATCTGGAGCCGCCGGCGGTGATCGCGGCGGCGGTGCGGGCGGTGGGCGCGGGGCCGCACCAATACCCGAGCATGATGGGGACGCCGGCCCTGCGGCAGGCGGTGGCGGCGGCCAATGCGCGTTTTTACGGCCTTGATGTCGACTGGCAGACCGAGGTGATGGTCACGTCCGGCGCCACCGAGGCGCTGGCCGATTGTCTGTTCGGCCTGATCGAGCCGGGCGACGAGGTGGTGCTGATCGAGCCGCTTTACGACAGCTATCTGCCCATCGTGAAGCGGGCCGGCGGCATCCCCAAGCTGGTGCGCCTGACCCCGCCCGCCTGGGATCTGCCGCGCGAGGCGCTGGCCGCCGCCTTCTCCGACCGCACCAAGCTGATCCTGCTCAACACCCCCATGAACCCTTGTGCCAAGGTGTTCGACGCGGACGAACTGGCCTTCATCGCCGATCTGGTGCGCACGCACGATGCCTATGCGGTCTGTGACGAGGTATACGAGCACCTGACCTTCGACGGTCGCCCCCATGTTCCGCTGATGACCCTGCCGGGCATGCGCGACCGCTGCGTGCGCATCGGATCGGCCGGCAAGACCTTTTCGGTCACCAGCTGGAAAGTGGGCTACATCACCGCGCCGCCGCATCTGATGCAGGCCATCGCCAAGACCCACCAGTTCATCACCTTCACCACCCCGACCGCCCTGCAAACGGCGGTGGCCGAAGGACTCGGGTTCGGCGACGATTATTTCACCGGTCTCGCCACCGACATGCAGGCCCGCCGCGACCGGCTGGCGGGCGGGCTGCGGGATATCGGATTCGGGGTTCTGGCGGCGCCTGGCACCTATTTCATCACCACCGATGTCCGCCCCCTCGGCTGGACCGGGAGCGACGCCGATTTCTGCCTGCGCCTGACCGCCGAGGCGGGGGTGGCGGCGGTGCCGGTGTCGGCTTTCTTCGCCGGGGACGCGCCGACCCAGTACGTGCGGTTCTGCTTCGCCAAGAACGATGCCGCCCTGGATGAGGCAATCACCCGCATGCGCCGGTTCTTCAAGGGGTGAGGGGCGGCCGGGTGCCGTAAATCCCGCTTGACGGACCGGTGCGGATGGCCTACAAAGCGGCCCTCCCGCGATGGCGGCTATAGCTCAGTTGGTTAGAGCGCCTGGTTGTGGTCCAGGAGGCCGTGGGTTCGAATCCCACTAGTCGCCCCAGATCGAGAAGCCCCGCTGCCCGATGGCCGCGGGGCTTTTTGCCGTCTGCCCGCCGGAATCATTCCAGGCATGGAAAAGCCCGGCGGCAAAGGCTGCCGCCGGGCGTCCATGGCATGGCGCCGGAGCCGGACCCAAAGCGCCTCAGGCGGCGCGGCCGGCCTTGATGGCGTAAGTCTTCTCGCCGAGCTGGGCGAGGATGGTTTCCAGGCTGTCGGTCAGGGCCTGACGGCGTTCGGCCGGGAGGTCGGCGATGGCCTGTTCCAGGGCGTGGATGGGGTCGCGTGCGATGAGCGTGCGACCGGACTCCGTCAGGTCGATGCGGCGGCTGCGGCGGTCGCGGGGGTCGACCACCGCTTCCAGGAAGCCCTTCTTCACCAGCGCGGCGACAGTGCGCGAGGCCGGCGGCAGGGTGGTGCCCTGGTAGTTGGCCAGGCCGCTGACGGTGCGGGCATTGGCGCCGGCCTTGCTGAAGTAGCGCAGGGCCGACCACTGCACCGGGTGCATGCCATCGGCGAAGCACATGGCCTGAACGATGCGGCTCACCTGCTCAAGCAGAGCGGCGATGCCCGCGGTCTCGGTGGGGCGGATCAGGTCCTCGGTATTCGACATTGAACTCTCTCCAATCCGGCCGCCGGCGCGGCCTTTGACATGTCCCAGGGCCACGCGCTGATGCGGGATGATCTCGATTGCGTCTGCTCGTGGTTGCCAACCCTACCTTAGCCAGTCTGATGCCGCCGGTACAGGAAAAACTTCGCGGCCAACGTCTGCGGAGGCACCAGAATACCGCATAAGATGGCGAAGGTGAACTAAAGCGCTGTGATGATGGCGTTCACCGGATCAGTCAAAGCCCAAATTCCGCGCTCAGGCGTTATACTTGGCGTTCTGCTGGCGTCCGTGTCCGCCCGCCGGCAGCCGGGCCAGGACGATCCAGGTGGGGAGGGGCATGAGGGAAGGGACAGGCAGGGGAGGGCAGCCACGGCGGCTGGCCGTCATGGCGCTGGTGATGACGGCGATGCTGGGGCTGACGGGCTGCGGCTCGCTTGCCTTCTGGGACAGCCCGCCGCCACCGGGGGAGGGGTTGGAGGACGCCGACGGCGGCCTGCCTGGTCCCGACAGCACCCGCCCGATGATCCCCTACGAGGTCGACCTGCGCGGTGTCGAGGGGATCGGGGAGGTGGAGGATCGCATGCGGGAAAGCGGCCGGCTGTTTCGCTTGCAGGAAGACCCGCCGGCTTCCATCCTGGCTTTGCAGCGGCGCATCGACTCCGACCTTGAGTCCTTCGACGACATCCTGCGCTCGCAGGGCTATTACGCCGCCACCCTTGACGCCCGCATCGACCGGGAGGCGCAGCCGGTGCGGGTGGCGATCACCGTCGACCCCGGACCGCGCTACCGCGTTGGCGGCTTCGACATCGCCTATGCCGAGGGCACGCCTCCCCCCGGCGCGCCGGTGTCCATCGCCGATGTCGACCTGGAGGCGGGCGCTCCGGCCGTCGCCGACCCCGTGCTCGATCAGGTGACGGCTCTGCCGCCGGAGTTGCGGCGGCGCGGTTTTCCCTTCGCCCGCGTTGCCGACAGCCGTCATGTGGTCAACCATGACGACCGCTTGCTGCATACCGAGGTGACACTGGAGACAGGCCCCCTCGCGGCCTTCGGACCGCTGCGCGTCGAGGGGCTGGCGCGGGTGGAGGAGGAATATCTGCACCGCCTGGCGCCCTGGGTGGAGGGGGAGCCATGGAACGAGGAAAAGCTGGAGGCCTATCGGGCCGCCCTGCTCGGCACCGGCCTGTTCCGCTCCCTGCAAGTGGGACATGCCGAGGAAATGACGCCGGACGGCCGCCTGCCGGTGGAGGTGGAGGCGCTGGAAGCGCGTCATCGCACCATCGGCGCCGGCGTGCGGTTTTCCTCCGACATCGGCTTCGGCACCAAGGCCTATTGGGAACACCGCAACCTGTTCAGCCAGGACGAGGACCTGCGCCTGTCGCTCACCCTGTCGCAGCAGCAGCAGGAGGCGGCGGCCGATTTCCAGAAGCCGGCGTGGCTGCGTCCCGATCAGTCCCTGGTTGCCTCGGTGGTCGGCGACATCGAGGAAACCGACGCCTATGAGCGTACCGGCGTCACCGCCTCGGTCGGCGTCGAGCGTCAATTCAACGAACTGTGGCGCGGCGGCGCGCGGGTATCACTGGAATTCGCCACGTTGCAGGAGCGGGATGAAGAGGAAACCACCGTCGGCCTGATCGGCTTCCCCGTCAATGTCATCCGCGACAGTACCGACGACCGCCTGAACCCGACCGAAGGGTCGGTGTTCGCCGCCACCGTGACGCCTTTCACCGGCGCCAGTGACAGCCAGGCGCTGATGTTCGCGCGGGCGGAGGCGAGTGCCAGCGCCTATTGGGCGCCCTTCGACAGCGACCGGCTGGTGCTGGCCGCCCGTGGCGCTACCGGCACCATCGTCGGCGAGGATCTGTTCGACGTGCCCGCCGACAAGCGGTTCTATGCCGGTGGCGGCGGCTCGGTGCGTGGCTATCAATATCAGTTGCTCGGCCCGCTCGACCGCTTTGGCGATCCGACCGGCGGCCTGTCGGTGATCGAGGCCAACTTCGAGGCCCGCATCAAGCTCACCGACAGCATCGGTATCGTTCCCTTCCTTGATGGCGGGCAGGTGTTCGAGGCCCGCTATCCCGACTTCTCCGAGGATATCCTGTGGGCCGCTGGCCTCGGCCTCCGCTACTACACCGGCATCGGACCGTTGCGGTTGGACGTGGCGGTGCCGCTCAACGCCCGCGACGACGTGGACGACGCCTATCAGTTCTACCTCAGCATCGGGCAGGCGTTTTGATGGCGACGGTACGGCAAGTCCTGGCGGCGGCGCTGCTTGGCGGCACCCTGATGGCGGCGGCGGTCGTGGCAGCGGCCGGGCCGCTGGAAAACATGGTGCGCGGTCAATTGGAGGGGCTTCTGTCCACCAACGGCATCGAGGCTCGCATCGGTACTCTTGATGGCCTGTTCGGCACGGTGGTGATCGAGGACGTGGTGCTGACCGACGCGCAGGGCGAGTTTCTGCGCCTCCCGCGCGGCGTGCTCGACTGGCGCCCCGGCGCCCTGGTGCGCGGTCGTCTGCGGGTGGAAGGGCTGCGGCTGGAAAACCCCGAGCTGCTGCGCCTGCCGATCACCGAGCCGGCCCCGGAGGACGAGCCACCGTCGGAAGGTGGCGGGGTGGATCTCGGCCTGTTGTCGCGGCTGTCGGTGGAAAGCGTGACGGTGGAGTCCCTGCACCTGGGGGAGCCGGTGCTGGGCGAGGCCATGCGTCTATCTCTCGCCGGCCTGCTGCTGCCCACCGACACCGACGGTATCCGCACGGAACTGACCCTGGACCGTCTGGACGGGGCCGGCGGCAAGGCCCAACTGGCCGCCACCCTGTCGCCGGGGCAGGAACTGGAGCTTGACCTTCAGGCTGCCGAGCCGGCCGGCGGCATCCTTGCCCGCCTGCTCGACCTGCCCGGCCGGCCGCCGGTGCAGGTGGCGCTGGAAGGGGCCGGCCCGGCCGCCTCATGGCAAGGGGAACTGTCGGCGGTGGCCGAAGGGCTGGCCGAGGTGGCGGGGGATGTCGCCCTCGGCTACCCGGCGGACGGACGCTGGAGCGTCGCAGCCGATCTGCGCGCCACCACCGGCCCGGTGGCACCGCAAACCTGGCGTGACCTCGCCCGCGATGGCCTGACCCTGCAAGTGGCGGCGGCGTCCCGCGACACCGGCGTGGTGGTGGACAGTCTGACCGCCGCCACCGATGCCTATGTCCTGACCGCGAGCGGTCTGGCCATGGCGCCGGACGGGGCGCTGGCCGGCGAGGCGACGGTACGCACCGACGATGCCCGTGCCCTTGATGCCCTGGTGGTGCTGCCGTTCGCCGCCGGTTCCGCCACCGTGCGGCTGAACGGCACCCTGTCGGAGCCGGCGGCGCTGGTGGATGCCACCCTGACCGACGTCGACACCGGCCAGGGCCGCATCGACCGCCTGACGGTGCGGCTCGATCTGGCGGCCGGCGGGCCGCTGACCGACCCAGCGTCGCCGCTCACCGCGCGCGGCGCCGCCACCCTTGTCGGCTTGCCGGAGGTGGTGCCGGGCGACAGCGCGGAGGTGGCGCTGGATGCCACATTGGTGCGCGAGAGCGGCGCCCTCGACATCCGCATGCTCCAGATCGAAACGCCGCTGCTGACCGCCGAGGCGGACCTAGCGGCCAATATCACCGACCTCACCGCCGCCGGCACCATCACCGTCCGCGCCGCCGAGGTGGCGCCGCTGGCGGACATCGCCGGCCTGCCGCTGATCGCCGGGGCGGGGCGGCTGGATGTCCGCCTCGACAGCGCTGGCGCCGATGGCGCGGTGGCTGGGCGGGTTGACCTGGCATTGACCGGCCTCGGTTGGACCGACCCGCTCTATGCAGGGGGGTTGGGCGAGCGGCTCACCATCGCCGCCGACCTCGGCCGCGATGCCGGGGGGGATATCCGTGTCAGCGACCTGTCGGTGCAAAGCGGTGGCGTCACCGGCAGCGGCGAGGCGGTGGTGGCGGCGGCGCTTGACCGCATGACCGCCGACATCACCCTTGATGTCCCGGACCTTGCCATTGTCACTCCGACGCTGCGCGGCCCGGTGCGCCTGCGGGCGCAGGCAAGCGGCCCGTTGGCGGCGCCCGACCTGACCGTGACCGCCACCAGCCCGGCGCTGGACGCCGCTGGAACTCCGCTGCGCGATGCCCGTCTCGACCTGACGGCGCAAGGGGTGAGCGGCGCCGGCACCGCCGGTACCGTCAGTCTTGCCGCCCTCGGCCCCGGCAATGCGCCGCTGCGCCTGCATACCCCCTACGAGGCGCCGGGGTTCACCCGCCTGCGTCTGCCGCAGATGACGGTGCAGGCGGCGGGCCTCGACCTTGGCGGTGGCCTCGATATCGCCCTTGCTCCGCTGGCGATCGACGGGCGCCTGCGCGGCAGTGTCGCTGATTGGGCCGCCCTGTCGGCATTGGCCGGGATCCCGCTGACTGGCGAGGATGGGGCCATTGATCTGCGGCTGACACCGACGGACGGCGATCAGCGGGCGGTGGCCGTCGTCACCGCCGATGCCCTGCGGCTGCCCGACAGCGGCGCCGCGGCTCGGTCGGTGCGGCTGGAGGCGACGCTCGGCAATCTGCTCACCGCTCCCACCGTCTCCGCCGCCTTGCGCGTCGGCGGTGGCGAGGCCGGGGGAGTGGTGTGGTCGAGCGCCGCCGCCAACCTGTCCGGCACCGCCGAGCGCGGCGACATAACCCTTGAGGTGGCCGGCGCCACCGGCCTGACCGCCGCCGCCCGCTATGATCTGGCGGCCCGGCGCGTGGTGCTGACCGAGTTCGCCGCCGTCACCGAAAAGCAGGATGTCCGGCTCGACTTGGCGCGGCCGGCGACCTTGTCCTACGGCAACGGTCTCGGCATCGCCGACCTGCGGCTGACCGTCAACCGCCAGGGCCGCATCGACCTGGACGCCGATCTCGGCCCGCGGCGGGTGGCGATCGATCTGACGGTGGCCGACCTGCCGTTGCAACTGGCGCAGGACGTCGCCGCCGGGCCGCCGGTCACCGGCTTGTTGGAGGCCCGCGTCAGCATCGCCGGCCCACCGTCGAACCCGCGCGGCACGGTGTTCGCCGCCGTGCCCGACCTCGACATCCCCGATGCCGCCGTGGGTGATCTGGCGCTGCGGGTGAACGGCGATCTGGCCGGCGGCCGGTTGGAGATGCGGATGGAACTTGAAGGCGTGCAGGCCGACGAACTGACCGGCACCGCGTCCATCCCTGTCGCCTTCAGCGCCCAGGGCCTTCCGTCCATACCCGAGACGCAGCCCTTGCAGGCACTGGTGCGCTGGCGCGGGCAGGTGGAGACCCTGTGGCAACTGGTGCCGTTGGTCGGCCATCGGCTTTCCGGCACCGGCGCCGGCGTGGTCGGCATCGACGGCACCCTGGCCGATCCGCAATTGACCGCCGATGTCCGGCTGTCCAACGGCCGCTACGAGAACCTGGAGTACGGCACCGTTCTCACCGATCTGGCGGTGGAGGCCAGCCGCCAGCCCGATGGCGCCGTCGGCGTCGTGCTCACCGCCCGCGACGGGGGGGATGGCGCCCTGCGGCTGGATGCCCGCACCCGTCTTGACGAGGACAACACCCTGGTGGTCGCCGCCACCGGCGACCTGCGCTCCGCCACCCTGGTGCGGCGCGACGATCTGGTGGTGGCGCTGTCGGGGCCGCTCGGCATCGACGGCCCGCTGGACGGCGGCGGCCTGACCGCCGATCTGACGGTGGACTATGCCTTGCTGCGGTTGGTCAATTCCCTCGGCGGCGGCGTCCGCACCCTGCCGGTGGTGGAGGTCGGCGGCGACGCGGCCCAACGCGCCCGCCAGCAGGCGGAGGCGGCGGAGTCACCGTCCGTCCTCAACGTCGGCCTCGACGTGCGGGTGTCGGCCCCCAACCGCCTGTATGTGCGCGGCCGCGGGCTCGAGTCCGAATGGTCGGGCACCGTGCGGGTCACCGGCACTTCGGACCGGCCGAGCGTGGTGGGGCAGGTCCAGGTGGTGCGCGGGCGTTTCGATCTGGTCGGCAACACCTTTGTTTTCACTGACGGCGTGGTGGAACTGACCGGCGGCGGGGCGGTTGATCCCTCCTTCGACATCACCGCCGAGAACGAGACCCGCGACGGCATGACGGCAATCATTCATGTGTCCGGCACCGCCTCCCGTCCCCAACTGGACCTGACCAGCCGACCGCCGCTGCCGGAGGACGAGGTGATGGCCCGGGTGTTGTTCGGCCGCTCGCTGTCCGACCTTGGGCCGGTGGAGGCGTTGCAGGCGGCCAATGCCGTGCGGGTGCTGAGCGGCCTGGGCGGCGAGGGGCCGGGGATCATGGATGTCATGCGCGATACCCTTGGCGTCGACACCATCCGCGTCGGCGGCGGCGCCGACGGCCCGGCGGTGGAGATCGGCAAATACATCACCGAGGACGTCTATGTCGGGGTCGAGCAGGGCGCCGGGGTGGACAGCGGCGGCGTCAACGTCGAGGTCAAGCTTACCCCGTCGATCAAGCTTGAAGGCCGCACCACCGGGCGGGGCAGCGATATCGGCGTGAACTGGGAGCGCGATTATTGATCGTGGGGAGTCGGCAGCTTACGGGCCGTTCATGATTCTGCGGTCCGGCCGTGAGCGAGGTTCCGGTTGTGGACGTTTCTCCCCTGCCTTACGGTGCGGCCGTGACCGCAGCACATGGGGGAGAAGCCGGTGAGCGAGACTTGGATGGACGAGCGCCTGCTCGACGCGACCTTCGAGGACGCCCTGCTGCTGCTGGAGCGCACCCGCGCCTATGTCGGCGGCGGTACGTCCGCCTCGCTGCCGACCGGGGTCGACCCCCTCGACCGCATCCGCATGGCCCGCGACATGTCGCGGGTGACCAGCGCCCTGACCTGCTGCATGAGCCTGCTGCTGCTTTACCGCGCCGTCGGGGAGGGGCAGATGGATCGCCGGGAGATGCAGGCGGAAAGCCGCTCCCTGTTCGCCGAGGTCGGAACCCAACTGCCCGATCCGGCGTCGGAGCACCCTTACGCGCCGGAATTGACCGCCATCATCGCCAGCGCCCACGATCTGGTTCATCGCGTCGGCCGCTTGCAGGCCCTGTTCGACATGGGCGACGGCGGGGGACGCTACGTCTCCTGAGGCGGGCCGGCGGCGCCCGAGGCGCCAACGCCACCTTCCGTCCCGGCTGGTGGGCCCGGAGGGACTCGAACCCCCAACCAGACCGTTATGAGCGGTCAGCTCTAACCATTGAGCTACAGGCCCCCAGCGGCGGGAAGGACCGCACCTTAGCGCAAACAGCGGCGCGGTCAATGCGTTATGCCATCGCCTCGCCGCCGAGGTCCTGGGGGCGGTCAGCCGCCGAGGATGTCGGCGCCCAGCAGGTCTTGCCAGTCCATCCAACTGATCAGCCATAGGTCGATGAGGGCATGGGCGACCACCGCCGGCCACAGCGAGCCGGTGCGGTAGACCACCACCATGAACACCACGCCGGCGGCGGCGGTCATCACCACATGGCCGAAGCCGCCCGACCAGTGCCACAGGCCGAACAGCACCGCCGAGGCGAGCGCCACTCCTACCGGATGCCAGCCCTGGTCCTCCAGGGTGCGCTTGACCAATCCGCGCGCGACGATTTCCTCGCTCAGCGCCACCAGCGGAATGCCGATGGCGGTGTCGATGATCAGCCACAGGTGATCGTCGGCGATGGGCGCCCAGCCGAGCGGTTGGCCCGGCAGATACCAACGCAGAGGGAAGGCGAGAACGACAGCCAGAGTGGTGGCCACGGTCCAGCCCAGACCCTCGATGCTGCCGTGTGGCCGCCCTGTCACCGGCCGCAGCGCCCGCCGCCCGGCGGGCACCAGCAGGGCCAGCATCACGATGCCGCCGCGCAGGGCGATCTCGACGGCGACGAAGGTGTCGTACTCCACCTGCCAGATCAGGTAGAGGTCATTGACGAGAAACGGCGCGACGCACAGCGTCGTCAGGACGGGCAGCGAAAGGCGCATGGACCGGGCCGGCAGCGGATATGTCCTGGCTTTAGCACGCGGCCCCGGCGCGGCAAACGGGTGCCGCCGGGGCTGTTGCATTTTAATCACCCGGTGTTGCCGCCATGCCGCGCCAATGCGCCGAGCCGTGCCACCGCGTCGCGCAGGGCCGCTCCGTCCAGCGCCCCGACGGAAATCCGCAGACACCGGGTGCCCTCGTCGCCGGGGGCGAACAGCGAGCCGGGCGCGACTCCGATCCCCGCCGCCCGCGCCGCCCGGTACAGCGCCAGACCGTCGCCGCCGGGCGGCAGCCGCAGCCACAGCATGAAGCCGCCGGCCGGCTGGCTGACCTCGGTGCCGGGCGGGAAGTGGCGGGTGACGGCTTCCGTCGCCACCGCCAGCCGGCGGCGGTAGATGCGGGCGGCGTGGCGGGCGATACGGGCGTGGCGCCCGTCCCCCACCACCTCGGCGATGGCCAGTTGCGCCGGCGTCGGCGAGGCCAGCGTGCGCAGCATCTTCTGCCGCGCCACCGCCTCGTGCCAGCGGCCGGCGGCGATCCAGCCCAGGCGCAGGGCTGGCGCCACGGTCTTGGAGAAGGCGCCGCAATAGAGCACGTCGCCGGCCATGTCGGCCGCCTTCACCGCCGGCGGACGCGGCGCCGCGAAGGACAGGGCGCCAAAGGTGTCGTCCTCGATCAGCGGCACCGAGACCCGCCGGCACAGGTCCAGCAAGCGGGCGCGGGCGGCGGCATCCATGGTGCAGCCGAGTGGGTTGTGAACCGCTGGCATCACCACCACCGCCGCCACGCCGCCCGCCGCCAGCGCCGCCGCCAGGGCATCGAGATCAAGGCCGCGATGGGGATCGGTGGCGATGGGCAGCGCCTTCAACCCCTGCGCCTCCAGGGCTTGCAAGGTGCCGAAGTAAGACGGGCACTCGATGGCCACCACGTCGCCGGGGCGGGTGGTGACCTTGAGGGCGAGGTCCAGCGCCTCGGCGCAGCCGTTGGTGACGACGATGTCGTCGGGCGACACCGCCGCCGCCGCTTCCTCGGCCATGATGCGGGCGATGGCCTTGCGCAGCGCCGGCTCGCCGCGCGGATCGCCATAGGCGGTAAAGGCTGCCGCTCCGTGCTGGCGCAGCACCCGGC
>JAEWWF010000055.1 GCA_023396465.1 Pseudomonadota bacterium | reverse complement strand
GACCAGCGTGCGCTTGCGCCGCGTCCAGGTGCCATAGAGCAGGTCCATGCGGACATGGGCATTGGCGCGCAGGGAATAGGCGCCGCCGAGCAGGAAGTAGGCGACCATCACGAACTGAGCCAGTTCCATCGACCAGATGGGCGGGATGGAAACGGCCTTTGACACGGACGAATAAAGAAGAATACCCATCATCAGGAAGATCGAATACATCACCGCCAGCCCGATCCAGCGGCTGAGGCGATTGATCCCCCGAACATAGGCGATCAGGAACTGCGGCATCGGTCGGCCCCGCTTGCCGCCAACGGCGGCATTTGGCGTATCGACGCAAGGCGACGCCTCGCGGGCGCCAGTCGCCCACAAGTCACGCCACCGCCGAACGCGGTCTATCCCACACGAAAGACAATAATTTTATCACGGATAATGTCTCGACAGTTCCGTCGAGACACCAAGACTGCGGGGGACCTTCAGCAATTCCCGGGCCATTATCCCCCACCCCTCGAAAGAGAGGTGGAATTTACCTTTTGGCGCGCGTGAAGACAGCCGAAACAGAGCCTTAATGTCTAAATTTTAGACATGGCTTGCCCATCAGATCAATTTTTGGGCAGAGATGATCCGCCCCCCCCCCCAAACGGCCAAGGGCCGCCTTCCAGAGTGGAAGACGGCCCCTAACGGTCTGACGGGTGAAAGTCGCCAAGACGCGCGTTGGCCGATCAGCGGCCCGCACGCCCCCTGAGTTTAGGCCGCGACGGTGGCGCCGATGGCCTGTTCGATGGCGGCGATGGCGTCGGCCGCCTTGTCGCCGTCGGGGCCGCCGGCCTGGGCCATGTCGGCGCGACCGCCGCCGCCCTTGCCGCCCACCGCCGCCGATCCGGCGCGCACCAGCTCGACCGCCGACAGCCGGCCGATGAGGTCGTCGGTGACGCCGACCACCAGCGACGCCTTACCCTCGGCCACCGATACCAGGGCGGCGACACCGGTGCCGAGGCCCTTCTTGATGTCGTCGACCATGCCCTTGAGATCCTTGGCCGGCACGTCCTCGACCACCCGACCGGAAAAGGCGACGCCATTGATCTGCTTGACCTCGGGCGCGGCCGCCGCGCCGGCGGTGCCGCCCATGGCGATCTTCTTGCGCAGGTCGCCGACTTCGCGCTCCAGGCGCTTGCGGTCTTCCAGCAGCGCCGCCAGACGGCCGGGGATATCCGCCGGCACCGCCTTCACGGCGTCGGAGGCGGCGGCCAGGATGGCTTCGTGCTGACGCACGTAATCCAGCGCGCCGACGCCCGTCACCGCCTCGATGCGGCGCACGCCGGCAGCGACGGCCCCTTCGCCGACGATCTTGAAGAAGCCGATGTCGCCGGTGCGGCGCACATGGGTGCCGCCGCACAGTTCGGTGGAGAAGTGCGAGGCGCAGTCGGCGTCGCCACCCATGGAAACGACGCGCACCTCCTCGCCGTACTTCTCGCCGAACAGGGCCATGGCGCCCGCCTTGATGGCGCTTTCCGGGTCCATCAGGCGGGTGGTGACGCCAGCGTTGGCGCGGATGGCGGCGTTGACCTCGTCCTCGACGGTGCGGATCTCGTCCGCCGACAGGGCCTTCGGATGGCTGATGTCGAAGCGCAGGCGCTCCGGCGCCACCAGCGAGCCCTTCTGCGTCACATGATCGCCCAGCGTGCGGCGCAGGGCGGCGTGCAGCAGGTGGGTGGCCGAGTGGTTGGCGCGGATGGCGTCGCGGCGCACCAGGTCGATGGCGAAGACCGCCAGGTCGCCGACGGCCACCTCGCCCTCTTCCACCACGCCGATGTGAACGGTCAGGGCGCCCAGCTTCTTCTGGGTGTCGCGCACGGCGATGCGGCCCTTGCCGGTGACGGTGACGACGCCGGTGTCGCCGCTCTGGCCGCCGCTTTCGCCATAGAACGGCGACTGGTTGGCGATCAGCGCCACTTCGTCGCCGGCCTTGGCGACCTGCACCGGGGCGCCGCCGACCACCAGAGCCTCGATGCGGCCTTCCGCCTGGGTGGCGCCGTAGCCGAGGAACTCGGTGGCGCCGGTCCGCTCGCGCAGCTCGAACCACACCTTTTCCGTCGCCGCCTCGCCGGAGCCGGCCCAGGCCTTGCGGGCCTCGGCGCGCTGGCGTTCCATGGCGGCGTTGAAGCCTTCCACGTCCACGGCGATCTGGCGGGCGCGCAGGGCGTCCTGGGTCAGGTCGAGCGGGAAGCCGTAGGTGTCATAGAGGCGGAACGCCACTTCGCCATCGAGGGTGGCTCCGGAGGCAAGCTTGGTCGTTTCCTCGTCCAGCAGCTTGAGGCCACGATCGAGCATCTGCTTGAAGCGGCTTTCCTCCAGCTTCAGCGTCTCGGTGATGAGGGCGCCGGCGCGCTCCAGTTCCGGGTAGGCTTCGCCCATCTCGCGCTGGAGAGCGGGCACCAGCTTCCACAGCAGCGGGTCGGCGCAGCCCATCATGTGGGCGTGGCGCATGGCCCGGCGCATGATGCGGCGGAGCACGTAGCCGCGGCCCTCGTTGGACGGCAGCACGCCGTCGGCGATGAGGAAGCACACCGACCGCAGGTGATCGGCGATGACGCGGTGGCTGATCTTGTGGGTGCCGTCGGGATCGGTGCCGGCCGCCTTGGCGGTGGCCTCGATGAGGGCGCGCATCAGATCGATGTCGTAGTTGTCGTGCTTGCCCTGAAGCACGGCGGCCAGCCGCTCCAGGCCCATGCCGGTGTCGATGCTGGGCTTGGGCAGGGCGACGCGCTCGTCCGGTCCCAGCTGTTCATACTGCATGAACACCAGGTTCCAGATTTCGATGAAGCGATCGCCGTCCTCGTCCGGGCTGCCCGGCGGACCACCGGCGATGGACGGGCCGTGGTCGTAGAAAATTTCCGAGCACGGGCCGCAGGGGCCGGTATCGCCCATCATCCAGAAGTTGTCGGAGGTCGGGATGCGGATGATCTTCTCGTCGCGCAGGCCGGCGATCTTGCGCCACAGGGCGGCGGCGTCCTCGTCGGACGAATGCACGGTCACCAGCAGCTTGTCAGCCGGCAGGCCGTATTCCTTGGTGATCAGATCCCAGGCGAGGCGGATCGCCTCCTCCTTGAAGTAATCACCGAAGGAGAAGTTGCCCAGCATCTCGAAGAAGGTGTGGTGACGGGCGGTGTAGCCGACGTTGTCGAGGTCGTTGTGCTTGCCGCCGGCGCGCACGCACTTCTGCGACGTGGTGGCGCGCGAGTAGGGGCGCGTCTCCTGGCCGGTGAAGACGTTCTTGAACTGCACCATGCCGGCGTTGGTGAACATCAACGTCGGGTCATTGCGCGGCACCAGCGGGCTCGAAGGCACGATCTCGTGCCCATTGGCGGCGAAGAAGTCGAGGAAGGTCTTGCGGATGTCTTTTGCCGTCTGCATTCGTCGTCACCACAGCCGCCGCGGCACCGCGGCAGTTCAAGGGAGTATCGGGAAGCCCCGCCGGGCGGCGGGGACGGTCTCGCTTTCTAACCCGCGCCCTTGCCCGAGTCCAGCAATGCGGGGGGCCACGGGATATGAGCATGACTGTCCGACCCGGCAAGACCGTTCGCCGCGCCGCCTGTCGGGACCGACCGCCCGCCCCTGCCGCCGCCTCCCGCGACAGGGGCGTGACCCCATGCGACACGGGCATGCTCCCTGCGTTGCCCATGCGACACGGGGCGAGGAGGTTGCCCTCCCCGCCCCGGTGCGGGTGCTGGCGCCGTCGCGAGCGATCAGTCGTCGGCGGCCGCGGCGTCGGAGGCTTCGTCGATGCCGCCGGGGCCGGTCTGCATGGCCTCGCCGAGAATGCCGGCGTTCTGACGGATGGTGCGCTCGATCTCCGCCGCCATCTCCGGGTTGTCGCGCAGGAACTGCTTGGCGTTCTCGCGCCCCTGACCGATGCGGGTGGAGTTGTAGCTGAACCAGGAGCCGGACTTCTCGACGATGCCGGCCTTGACGCCGAGATCGATCAACTCGCCGGTCTTGGAGACGCCCTCGCCGTACATGATGTCGAAGTCGACCACCTTGAACGGCGGCGCCACCTTGTTCTTCACCACCTTCACGCGGGTCTGGTTGCCCACCACCTCGTCGCGATCCTTGATGGCGCCGACGCGGCGGATTTCCATGCGCACCGAGGCGTAGAACTTCAGCGCGTTGCCGCCGGTGGTGGTTTCCGGGTTGCCGAACATGACGCCGATCTTCATGCGGATCTGGTTGATGAAGATGACGAGGCAGTTGGACTTGGCAACCGAGCCGGTCAGCTTGCGCAGCGCCTGGCTCATCAGGCGGGCCTGGAGGCCGACGTGGCTGTCGCCCATCTCGCCTTCCAACTCGGCGCGCGGCACCAGCGCGGCCACCGAGTCGACCACCAGCACGTCGATAGCGCCGGAGCGCACCAGGGTATCGCAAATCTCCAGCGCCTGCTCGCCAGCGTCGGGCTGGGAAATCAGCAGTTCGTGGAGGTTGACCCCAAGCTTGCGGGCATAAACCGGATCGAGCGCGTGCTCGGCATCGACGAAGGCGCAGGCACCGCCGCGCTTCTGGGCCTCGGCGACCACATGCAGGGCGAGCGTGGTCTTGCCCGAGCTTTCCGGCCCGTAAATCTCGACGATGCGGCCCTTGGGCAGGCCGCCGATGCCGAGGGCGAGATCGAGACCGAGCGAGCCGGTGGAGATCGCCTCGATGTCGACCACCGAATCGCGCTGGCCCAGCTTCATGATGGAGCCCTTGCCGAAGGCGCGCTCGATCTGGGCGACGGCGGCGTCCAGTGCTTTCTGCTTGTCCATGGAATCCTTCTCGACGAGGCGGAGTGCGGTCTGCGACATATGCTGCCCCCTTATCCCACAGGTGCGACAGGCGGATCAACGCCGTTCCTGGCAGCAACTGTACGCGCTTTGTTCCAGAGCGCAAGAGCAAAGTGAACAAATCGGGAAAACAACCGGTATTTCCCTCTCCCGCCCGCTTAGGGAGGTGCCGCCATCACCTCCTTCACCCGCGCCGCCAACTGGGCGAGGTCGAAGGGCTTCGGCAGGAAGTGAATGTCCTTGGACTCCACCAGATCACCGCGGGCCACCTCCTCGGAATAGCCGGAAATGAGAATGACGCGGATTTCCGGCCGCTCCACCCGCACCAACCGGGCCAAGGTGGCACCGTCCATGCCCGGCATCACCATGTCGGTGATCAGCAGGTCGATGTCCGGGGTATCGCGCAGGATGTCGAGCGCCCCTTCCCCGGTGCGCGCCTCCAGCACCGTGTAGCCCTTGTTGCGCAGGGCCCGGGTGGCGAAGACCCGGACCGCGTCCTCGTCCTCCACCAACAGCACTGTGCCGCCGCCCGCCAGATCGGCGGCACCGGGCGGCGCGGCAACGGTGGCGGCGGCCGGTGCGACGGCGGCCGCCGCATCGGGTTCCGCCGCCGGCGGCAACCGGGGCGGCGGCAGGTCAGCCGCCGCCAGATGATCGGCGCGTTCCACCGCCCCCACCACCTGACTGCGGCCGGTTTCGGGATCGTGGCGCGGCAGCCAGATGTTGAA
>JAEWWF010000033.1 GCA_023396465.1 Pseudomonadota bacterium | reverse complement strand
GGGCCGGACTGCTCGCCAACCAGGATATGCGGCATGTGCGGGTGGCGCGTGACGGGCTGGCGGCCATCGCGGCGGTGGACGGCTGCTGAAACCAGGCTGCAATGGGGGCGACCCCTCGCCGCGTGGCAAGCGCGAGCGCGCGCCGCCGCCTTCGCGGCGAGAGCCAGAGCCGCGAGGAGCGGCGGAAGCCAGAGCCGCGAGGAGCGGCGGAAGCCAGGCCACGAGGAGCGGCCGCTCAGGCCGCCGCCCGCGCCGCGCCCGTGGCGCCTTCCTGGGGAACGAACAGCCGCCGCCAGTCCGCCGCAGCCATCACCTCGGGCCGGTGATTGGGCGGATCCCAGCGTGCATTGGCCTCGATCAGCAGCGGCCCGTCGTCGGTGAGGGCGATGTCCCACCCCAGGCATGGCAGGTCGGGGAAGGCCATCTGAGCCCGCCGCGCCAGATCGAGGGCGTCCGCCAGATAGGGCGAGGCGAATCCGCGAATCGTGTGCCCCGTCACCGGATGGGTGGTGACTTCCTCCATTCCGGAGCCGCAAGGGGATAATCGCAGCGCCACGTCCAGAAGACCGGTACGACGATCCGCGAAGGCGATCAGATTGCCGCTGGTGCCGCCGGCGAAATTGTCGGTCAGGCTGTCGCCGGCCACCACCTTCTGAAAATGATACAGAACCGCCGCCTCGCCACCGCGCAATTCGGTGACCACCCGCAGGGTTTGCAGGGTGCGTGTGCCGCACAGGACTTGCAAGGGTTCGGCGTCGTAGACCCGCTGCTGGATGACCATGCCGCCAACCCCGGCCCAACGGTGCCAGGCGTTGATCATGTCATCGAGGTCATGGCGGCGGCCGGTGGCCAGGTTGGTGAAGCGGTCGCCGGCTTCCCGGCGCCATGGGGCGAAGCCGGAGCCATAGGCGCCGCCAAGATCCTTGACCACGAACTCGGCCGGCAGCGCCTCCCGCAGATGGGTTCGCCATGCCGCCCGGGACGGGGGGCGGCTGCCGTCGGCAAGATGAGCCACGCCGTCGCGGATACCGCCGTGGTAGCGGGGGTGCGGCAGCCCCTTGGCGGCGCACAGGCGATAGAAGGTGTCCTTCTCCTCGGTCTGGTGATGGTGGGCCGGTGGGTTGATGACCAGCAGGCGGGCCAGGGAGTGTTCCTTGCTGATCATGACCGGGTGACGCCGCCGCACCGCCGGGACGTAGAGAGCATAGCTGACGATCTCGCGCGGCGAGAAGCCATCGGCATAGAGCGCCGCCGCATGGCGCAGCCCGACCGCCAGCGGCACCCGGTGCCAAGCGCAGCCGCGACGGACGGCAGCGAAGAACTTCCAGGCCTTGGTGACGCGATCCATAACCAGCCTCCGGCATGAACGGGCGTTCATGCTGAAGGACCGGCCTCGGGATGCTCAATTCCGACAGAAGGAGGGGAGGCGGTGTCGTATGAACCGCCGAGTTGGGTATTAAGGGGTGAGGCTCATCAGTTCGGTCGCGCGCTCCGCCGTCATGGTGAGCATGCAGCTGTTGGCGGCAATGTGGGCCAGGGAGCCGCCGTCGGGGTCGTTGTAGTACTCGCAATTGGCATCGCGGTACTTGATCCATGCCCGCTGCGCCGCCTGTAACGCCTTCTGCCGCTCCGGGCTGGCCACGTTGGCAGCCTTGTAGGCAGCGTTCAGCTTCGCGTCCCAGCGCTGATATTCGTCCGACATGCACTCGATCATGTCCATGGTGACGCCACCGGAGGCGTCCATGCAGCGGGTGTACTCGTCGCTGTACGTGACGTCCTCGGCCATGGCGGCGGCGGGCAACACCAGTAGGCCGGTGATGACGGTCAGCACGGGGCGGATCATGCAGGCTTTCCTTCCGTTGATACGGTGCGGTAGATGCCGATGGTGCAGTGAATACCCATGATTATCAACAGGAGATGGTGGCGGGCAACGGCACGCGCGGCCTGTGGCGGCGGCGGCGATGGTCGGCTAGTCTGGCGACCGCAGTACAAGAACAGGGAAAAGGCCCGACGTCCAATGACCGCCGCTCCGCTCAGCTATCCCGACGTGGTTCTGGCCCGCATCCTGCGGGAGGTGAAGACCATCGCCATGGTCGGCGCCAGCACCAACTGGAACCGCCCCAGCTACTTCGTCATGAAGTATCTTCAGGAGAAGGGATACCGGGTCATCCCGGTCAATCCCGGCGCCGCCGGGCAGAGCCTGCTGGGCGAGACGGTCTATGCCGACCTGCGCTCCATCCCCGAGACGGTCGACATGGTGGACATCTTCCGTCGCTCCGATCAGGTCGGGCCGGTGGTGGACGAGGCCATCGCGCTTGGCATTCCGGTGGTGTGGATGCAGCTGTCGGTGCGCGACGACGCGGCCGCCGCCCGCGCCGAGGCGGCCGGGCTGACCGTCATCATGGACCGCTGCCCGAAGATCGAATACGGCCGACTGGGCGGCGAACTGTCGTGGTCCGGCGTCAATTCCGGCATCATCTCCGCCAAGCCGCGCAAGGCCCCCAAGGAGGGCGCTGCCGAGCCGACGGGGCCGGACAAGAACCTCAGTTTTGGCTTCGAGACCCGCGCCATCCACGCCGGTGCCGCGCCCGACCCCACCACCGGCGCCCGCATCACGCCCATCTACCAGACCAGCAGCTACGTGTTCGACGATGCCGACCATGCGGCGTCGCTGTTCAACCTGCATACCTTCGGCTACATCTACTCCCGCCTGACCAACCCGACCGTCAGCGTGCTGGAGGAACGGGTGGCGAGCCTGGAGGGCGGCCGCGCCGCCGTCGCCTGCGCCTCCGGCCATGCGGCGCAGTTCCTCACCTTCTTCACCCTGCTGGAGCCGGGTGACGAGTTCGTGGCGTCGCGCAACCTCTACGGCGGTTCCATCACCCAGTTCGGCCTGTCGTTCCGCAAACTCGGCTGGACCTGCCACTTCGTCGACCCGACCGACCCGGAAAACTTCCGCAAGGCGCTGACGCCCAAGTGCAAGGCCATCTTCATCGAGGCGCTGGCCAACCCCGGCGGCATCGTGGTGGACATCGAGAAGGTGGCGGCCGTTGCGCACGAGGCCGGCGTGCCGTTGATCGTCGACAACACCATGGCCACCCCCTACCTGCTGCGGCCGATCGAGTGGGGGGCGGACATCGTCGTCCACTCCACCACCAAGTTCCTCGGCGGGCACGGCAATGCGGTGGGCGGCTGCGTGGTGGAATCGGGGCGCTTCGACTGGGCGCGGACCGACAAGTTCCCGTCCCTGACCAAGCCGGAGCCGGCCTATCACGGCCTCACCTTCTTCGAGACCTTTGGCGACTTCGCCTTCACCACCAAGGCCCGTGCCGTCGCCCTGCGCGATTTCGGCCCGGCGCTGTCGCCGCAAAATGCCTTCCTGACCATCACCGGCATCGAGACCCTGCACGTCCGCATGGACCGCCATGTGGAGAATGCGGCGCGGGTGGCCGAGTTCCTCAGCCGCCATCCGCAGGTGGAGTGGGTGTCCTACGCCGGGCTGCCGGGCTCGCCCTACCGGGCGCTGGCGGAGAAGTACCTGCCCAAGGGCTGCGGCGCGGTGTTCACCATCGGCGTCAGGGGCGGCTACGAGGTCGGGCGCAAGGTGGTGGAGAACGTGCAGGTGTTCAGCCACCTCGCCAACATCGGCGATACCCGCTCGCTGATCCTGCACCCGGCCTCCACCACCCACCGCCAATTGACGGAGGCGCAGCAGATCGCCGCTGGGGCGGGGCCGGAGGTGATCCGCCTGTCCATCGGCCTGGAAACCGCCGACGACCTGATCCGCGACCTCGACCTGGCGCTGACCGCCGCCGCCGGGTGATGGCGGCGGGGCGGCGCTGCCCTCAGCGCCGCCCCGCGCCCGCCGGTTCCTCGACCGGGATCATGTTGTCGGTTTTCACTTCCTCCATCACCACATAGGTGTGGGTGGCCTTGACGCCGGGCAGGCTGACCAGACTGTCGCCCAGGAAGCGGCGATACTCGCCCATGTCGGCCAGCCGCACCTTCAGCAGGTAGTCGAGGCCGCCGGTGATCATGTGGCACTCCATCACCTCCGGCATGTCGAGCACGGCGTCCCGGAAGCGGTCGAACACGTCCGGCGTCGTGCGGTCGAGCGCCACCTCGATGAAGCACATCACCGACCGCCCCAATTGATGCGGGTCGAGCAGGGCGCGGTAGCCCTGGATGTAGCCGTCCCGCTCCAGCCGCCGCACCCGCTCCAGGCATGGCGTCTGCGACAGGTTCACCCGCCGCGACAGTTCCGTGTTGGACAGGCGTCCGTCGGCTTGGAGTTCGCGCAGGATTTTGCGGTCGATCTGATCGATTTCTCTGCTCATGCCCTTCTCTATGGCGTGATGATCTGCTCCAGGCATCCAGGCCGGAATAATCTTCTGTCGTCTCGCCAAAACAAAGCAAAATCCTCTGCATGGATTTTGTTACGCTGCGCCCACATCTCTGGACCATCAGGGACCATCCGGCGGACCGCCGCCCCTTGGGAGTTGGTGCATCATGATTTTCCGTGACGACGCTCCGCCGGCCCCCGCCTGGCGCGATCTCCTCCAGGCCACCTATCGCGGTGACGAGGACACGCTGGTCGCCGACCTGCTGGCCGAGGCGGCCCTTCCCGCCGAGGCCCGTGACCGCATCGGCCGTACCGCCTATACGCTGGTGGAGGCGGTGCGCGCCAACCGCACCCTGCGGTCGGGCATCGACGCCTTCATGAACGAATACGACCTGTCGACGGAAGAAGGCCTGGTGCTCATGTGCCTGGCCGAGGCGCTGTTGCGCGTGCCCGACCCGGAAACCGCCGACCGCCTGATCCACGACAAGATCGCCGGCACCGACTGGGAAAAGCATCTGGGGTCGTCGCGGTCCATCTTCGTCAATGCCTCCACCCTCGGGCTGATGCTCACCGGCCGCCTGCTCGGTCCCACCGACCTGCCGGCCGACGCGCCGCAGGGCACGCTGCGCCGCATGGTGGCGCGTCTGGGCGAGCCGGTGATCCGCCAGGCGCTGCGCCAGGCCATGCGCGTCATGGGCCGCCAGTTCGTGCTCGGCCGCACCATCGAGGAAGCCATGGAGCGCGGCCAGGAGATGGTGAAGAAGGGCTACCGCTATTCCTTCGACATGCTGGGCGAGGCCGCCCGCACCGAGGAAGACGCCGCCCGCTACTACCGCGCCTATCAGACCGCCATCGATGCCATCGGCCGCAATGCCGCCGGCAAGGGCGTGATCGAGGGTAACGGCATCTCGGTCAAGCTGTCGGCCCTGCACCCGCGCTATGAACCGGCGCGGCGGGCGGAGATGCTCGACGTGCTGGCCGGCCGTCTGCTCACCCTGGCCCGGCAGGCCCGCCAGTACGACATCGGCTTCTGCGTCGATGCCGAGGAAGCGGAGCGGCTGGAACTGTCGCTGGAACTGATCGAGAAGGTTTACGCCGACCCGTCGCTGGAAGGCTGGAACGGCTTCGGCCTCGCCATCCAGGCCTATGCCAAGCGCACCCGCGCCGTCATCGACGTGCTGGCCGGCATGGTGGAGCGCGTCGGCCGCCGCATGAACGTGCGGCTGGTGAAGGGCGCCTACTGGGATACGGAAATCAAGCGCAGCCAGGAACTGGGGCTGGAGGGCTATCCGGTGTGGACCCGCAAGGTCACCACCGACGTCAGCTACATCGCCTGCGCCAAGAAGCTGCTGGCCCACGACGACCTGTTCTTCCCCCAGTTCGCCACCCACAACGCCCACACGGTGGCGACCATCCTGGAGCTGGGCGGCGACAAGGCGTTCGAGTTCCAGCGCCTGCACGGCATGGGCGAGGAGCTGTATGACGAGATCGTCGGCCACAACAAGCGCAACGTGCCCTGCCGCATCTATGCGCCGGTCGGCGGCCATGCCGAGCTGCTGAGCTATCTCGTCCGCCGCCTGCTGGAGAACGGCGCCAACACCAGCTTCGTCAACCGGCTGGTGGACGACCGCACCCCCATCGAGGCGATCATCACCGACCCGGTGGAGCGTCTGGCCTCGCTGACGCCGAAGCGCCACCCGCACATCCCGCAGCCGCGCGACCTGTTCCCCGACGGCCGGCTGAACGCCCGCGGCATCGACCTGTCGGACTTCACCCGCCTCGCCCCCGTGGATCGCGCCATGGAAACCGCCGGCTGCGGCAGCTGGCAGGGCGGGCCGGTCATCGGCGGCAGCCTGCGCACCGGCAACGGCCGCCCGGTCACCGACCCGGCCGACCGCTCCCGCGTCGTCGGCCACCTGACCGAAGCCACCGCCGACGACGTGCAGGAGGCGCTCGCCCGTGCCGAGGCGGCATGGCAGGGCTGGGACGCCACCGACCCCGACACCCGCGCCCGCTGCTTCGAGACCGTCGCCGCCATGATGGAGGCGCGGATGCCGGCGCTCATGGCCATCTGCGTGCGCGAGGCCGGCAAGACCGTCAGCGATGCCGTCGCCGAGGTGCGCGAGGCGGTGGACTTCCTGCGCTACTACGCCCGCCGCTGCCGCGAAACCTTCGGCCAGGCGGTCGCCATGCCGACCCTGGACGGCGGCCGGGCGGCGCAGGTGGAAATGCGCGGCCGCGGCATCTTCCTGTGCATCAGCCCGTGGAACTTCCCGCTTGCCATCTTCACCGGCCAGGTGACGGCGGCCCTGGCGGCCGGCAACGCGGTGATCGCCAAGCCGGCGGAACAGACCAGCCTGATCGCCGCCGCCACCGTCGCCCTGTTCCACGAGGCGGGGGTGCCGGGCGACGTGCTGGCGCTGCTGCCCGGCCGTGGCGAGACGGTGGGCGCGACGCTGGTGAAAGACCCGCGCGTCGCCGGCGTCGCCTTCACCGGATCGGTGGAGGTCGCCCACATCATCAGCCGCACCCTGGCCGAGCGGGCCGGCGGCATGGCGCCGCTGATCGCCGAGACCGGCGGCCAGAACGCCATGATCGTCGACAGCTCCGCCCTGCCGGAGCAGGTGATCCGCGATGCCATCCTGTCGGCCTTCGGCTCCGCCGGGCAACGCTGCTCCGCCCTGCGGGTGATGTACGTGCAGGAAGACGTCGCCGACGGCATGATCGCCATGCTGAAGGGGGCCATGGAGGAACTGACGGTTGGCGATCCGGCGCTGCTGACCACCGATGTCGGGCCGGTCATCGACGACGACGCCCGCGCCGGCCTGCTCGCCCATGCCGCCCGCATGGACCGCGACGCCAAGCTGATCCACCGGGTGGAGGTGCCGGCGGCCTGCGACGGCGGCACCTTCTTCGCCCCCGTCGCCTATGAAATCCGCGACATCGGCGTGCTGGAGCGGGAGGTGTTCGGCCCGGTGCTGCACGTCGTGCGCTACAAGGCGTCGGAGCTGGACGCGGTGGTGAAGGCCATCCGCGACACCCGCTTCGGCCTGACCATGGGCATCCATACCCG
>JAEWWF010000018.1 GCA_023396465.1 Pseudomonadota bacterium | reverse complement strand
GTCGTGGACACCCTCGCCGGGGAAGGCGGTGCGCACCCGGATGCTGTCGCGCAGCGGCGGCGACGCCGGGCTCAAGTCGGCGAAGGCCCGGCGGAACAGGCGGAACGACAGGGCGCAGGCGATGATCTGCGACGGGCCGGCGTATTTCAGCAGGTCGTCCCGGCCGATGGCCAGGACTCCCTCCCGCTCGGCGACGCTGAGGAAATGGGGCGTCACTGGCTGGCTCCGCTGGTGGTGGCGAGGGCGCCGGGCAGCAGCAGGGCCGGGATGTCGACCTCGCCCTGGAGCATGTCGTTGGCCTTCAGGAAGGCGAGGTCATCGCCGATGCTGGCCACGTCTTGCGGCCGCAGGGTGTCGGTGAAGTTGCTCCACGCCGCCAGCTTGCGGGCGTCGTCCAGGCTGATGCCCTGTTCCTCGGCGCCGAGCGCGATGGCCTCGTCGGCATGGGCGGCGGTCCAGGCGGTGGTGTCGCGGTGGACCTTCAGCACCCGCTCCAGCAGCTCCGGGTGGTCGGTGGCGAAAGCGCGGCGCGCGCCCACCACCAGCACCGGGTTGATGAGGCCGTCGGCGGTGGCGATGGTGCGGGCACCGGCTTCCTCGGCCTTGATCTTCAGGCTGGCGGCCAGCAGGGCGGCATCCACCTGACCGGCGATCACCGCCGCCTGCGCCTTCGGCAGATCCATGCCGAGGAACTCGACATCGGCGAGGCTCATGCCCTCGGCGGCCAGGGCGGCGGCCAGCAACTGATGCAGCACGGTGCCGCGCGGGCCGGCGATCTTGGCGCCCTTCAGGTCGGCGACGCTCTGCGGGCCACCGGCGCGGGCGACGATGGCATAGGTCTGCGACGGGCGGCTGACGCCGGCGGCGATGGCCACCGGGTTGCCGCCGGCATTGGCGAGCAGGATGGAGGTGGTGTTCATCACCCCGCCGATGTCGAGCGATCCGGCGGCCATGGCCTGGGCCTGATGGGCGCCGGAGGTGATGTCGTGCCAGACGATCTTGATGCCGTCCTGCTCGAATTCCTTCTCCAGCAGCCCCTGCTTGCGCATGACCATGCTTTGCAGGTTGAAGGGCGATTTGACGTAGGAAATGTTGATCTGTTCCGGCGCCGCCGCCTGGGCGGCGGAAGCAAGGCCGGCCGCCACCAGGAGGGCGGCCAGGGAACGGCTCAGGGTACGCAGCATGGATGGTGCTCCGTGGAGGGGTGATGTGACGGGAAGGCATCCGCCGCTGCCGCCGAGGACGGCGGGCGGCCAAGGATGCAATCGGTGATGCGCAGCCCCGCCGCCGCCAGACGCGGGTCGGCGGGAGTGCGCGGGTGCGGGGCGTGGATGGGCTCGTGGCGGATGATGCGGCCGTCGGCCATGATCGCCACCGTGTCGGCCAGCCGCACCGCCTCGGCAATGTCGTGGGTGACCAGCACGGTGGTCAGCGGCCGGCGCAGGCGCAGGGCGGCGAATTCGTCGTGCAGGCGGCTGCGGGTGAGGGCGTCGAGGGCACCGAAGGGCTCGTCCAGCAGCAGGATGTCGGGGTCGCGGCACAGCGCCCGGGCCATGGCGGCGCGCTGCGCCATGCCGCCGGACAGCTGATGCGGCCAGGCATCGGCGAAGGCCGACAGTCCGACGGCGGCCAGCGCCTCGGTCACCCGCGCCTCCGCCTCCGCTCCCGTGCATTGGCGGCGCAGGGCGAGCAGCAGGTTGGCGCGCACCGTCTTCCACGGCAGCAGGCGCGGTTCCTGGAACACCATGCCGATGCGGCCGCGCGGCCGTTCGCGTCCGTCGGCGGCGACGAAGCGCAAGGTGCCGGCGTCGGGGCGGTCGAGCCCGGCGATCTGCCGCAGCAGGGTGGTCTTGCCGCAACCGCTGTGGCCGACGATGGCGACCAGTTTGCCGGCCGGGACGGTCAGGTCGACGGCGCGCAGGGCCTCGACGGCGCGGCCGGCGACGGTGAAGCGGCGGCTGAGGCCGGTGATCAGCAGGCCGGTCATGGCGGTCATCCTCCCATCTGGGCGGCGGCGCCCGGCTCGCCGCGCCGCCAGGGCGCCAGCCGGTCGGACAGGCGGCGGAACAGCCAGTCGCTGGCGGCGCCCAGGGTGGCGATGGCGACGATGCCGACGAACACCCGATCGGTGCGCGCCATCTCGCCCGAATCGATGATGAGGTAGCCAAGCCCGGCCGAGGCGGCGATCAGTTCCGCCCCCACCAGCGCCCGCCAGCTGTAGCCGAAACCCAGCCGCAGGCCGGTGATGATGGCGGGCAGGGCGGCCGGCAGCAGCACATGCAGGGTGCGCTCGCCCGGCGTCAGGTCGAGGGTGTGGGCCAGTTCCAACAGGCGGCCGTCGGCGTCGCGCAGGCCGCCGAAGGTGTTCATGAACACCGGGAAGAAGCTCGCCAGCACCACCACCGCCAGCTTGGAGGTCTCGCCGATGCCGAGCCACAGGATCAGCAGCGGCACCAGCGCCAGCGGCGGGGTGACGCGCATCACCTCCAGCACCAGCCGCAAGTAGTCGTGCAGGCGCGGCAGCAGGGCGCAGAGGATGGCGAGCGGCAGCGCCACCGCCACCGTCAGCCCGAAGCCAAGGCCGACCCGGGCCAGACTGGCCGCCACATGCCCGGCCAGCTCGCCGCGTGTCAGCAGGTCGGCGGCAGCGCGGGCGACGGCGGCCGGCGACGGCAGCAGGTAGGCGTTGGTCCATCCCGCCGCCGAGGCCGCGGCCCACAGCCCGAGCAGGGCGAGCGGCAGGAGCAGGGGGCGAAGGGCGCGACGGGTGCGGGTAGTCATGATTATGCGAATGATTTGCATGCTCATGTGCTGCCGCCAAACCGCCATTCTGTCAATGGGAATAGCGCCTGCCACTGCTCCGGGTGTCACGAAAACGAAAAGAAATGAAAACGGGAAGTTCACTGGTGAACATGCCCCTGCTGCGGCATCCTTTGCGCATGATCGAAAGCGAACGCCACAGCCAGATCCTGGACCTCGTCCGCACCCACGGCTTCGCCGAAGTGGCGATGCTGGCGGCGCGCTTCCAGGTGACGCCGCAGACCATCCGGCGCGACATCAACCGCCTGGCGGCCGAGGGCCTGGTGCGCCGGGTGCATGGCGGCGCCGGCGCGGTGGAGCCGCAGCGCAACCTCACCTACGAAAGCCGCCGTGTGCTCAATCACGCGGCCAAGCGCCGCATCGCCGCTTTGGTGGCGGCGCAGGTGCCGGCGGGCGCCACCGTCTCCGTCGGCATCGGCACCACGCCGGAGGAAGTCGCCCGCGCCCTGCCGCCGCGCCCCGGCCTGCGGCTGCTGACCAATAACATCAGCGCCGCCTGGCACCTGACCTCGGCCCATCCCGAGGTGGAGGTGACGCTGGCTGGCGGCCGTCTGCGCGACCGGGTGGTGGTGGGGGACGATGCCGTCGCCTTCTTCCGCCGCTACACGGTTGACGTGGCGGTGTTCGGCGTCGGTGGCATCGACGCGGGCGGCGGGCTGCTCGACTTCGACACCGACGAGGTGCGCGCCCGCCTCGCCATGGCCGAGAACGCCCGCGCCACCTTCCTGGTGTTCGACGCCAGCAAGATCGGCCGCAAGGCCTTCGCCCGCGGCGGCTGCCTGACCGAGGTCAGCGCCATCTTCACCGACGCGCCGTTGCCGCCGTCGCTGGCCACCCGCGCCGCCGCCGCCGGCGTGCCCGTGCATGTGGCCGCTGACGCCGTCACCAGCGCCGCCGCCATCCCGCTTCAACCCGAGGACATTTCCGCATGACCGCCGCCGTCAGCCTGGACGCTGTCGCCAAACGCTGGGGCGACACCGTCGCCGTGCAGGACATCACCCTGACGGCGGAGGCCGGCCGCTTCCTCACCCTGCTCGGCCCGTCGGGCTGCGGCAAATCCACCACCATGCGGCTGATCGCCGGGCTGGAGGAGGTGAGCGGCGGCACCATCACCATCGGCGGCCGCGACGTCACCCGCCTGCCGCCGGCCAAGCGCGGCGTCGCCATGGTGTTCCAGTCCTATGCTCTGTTCCCGCATCTGACGGTGCGCGAGAACCTGCTGTTCGGCCTGAAGATCCGCCGGGTGGCGGTGGCGGAGCGCGACCGTCGGCTGGTCCGCGTGGCCGGGCTGCTGTCCATCGACCGCCTGCTCGACCGCAAGCCGGCGCAGTTGTCGGGCGGCCAGCAGCAGCGGGTGGCGCTGGGGCGGGCGCTGATCTCGGAAACCGGCATCTGCCTGATGGACGAGCCGCTGTCCAACCTGGACGCCCAGCTGCGCAACGACATGCGGCGGGAAATCCGGGCGCTTCAGGAAAGCCTGGGCATGACCATGATCTACGTCACCCACGACCAGACCGAGGCCATGAGCATGTCGGACCGGGTGGTGTTGATGAACCACGGCGGCATCGAGCAGATGGGCACGCCGGCCGAGATCTATGCTCGCCCCGCCAGCCTGTTCGCCGCCCGCTTCATCGGCGCCGCCCCCATGGATCTGGTGCCGCTGGCCGCTGGTCGCATCGTCGGCGGCGGCGACGGGCCGGCGGTGGCGTCGGCAGCGGCGGCGGGGTCGCTGATCCTCGGCTTGCGGCCGGAGGACGTGCGGCTCGGCGAAGGCGCCGAGGGCCAGCCCGCCGCCGTCGCCGCCTGCGACTACCTGGGCGCCGATACCCTGGTCAGTTGCCGAGTCGGTGGTGGCGACCATCGTTTGACCGCCCGCCTGCCGGGACACCATCGGCTGATGCCGGGGACGCCGGTGCGGCTGGTCTGGTCGGCGGCGGCGCAACACCTGTTCGACGCGGAGAGCGGCCGCCGCCGCGTCGAGTTCGATGCCCCCGCGGCGGCCGCCCGCGCCGTGCCTGCCTGAGGGCGGCCGGATTCTTCGTTCCTCCCCTTTTCCCGCAGAGTGAGAGAGACGACCCCATGACCTTCTTCCGCAACACCCTGGCGGCCGCCGCGCTCGCCACCGGTGTCGCCACCGCCGCCGCCCCGGCGGCGCTGGCGGCGACCGAGCTGACCTTCTACTACCCAGTGGCCGTCGGCGGCCCGATCACCAAGCTGATCGACCAGTACGTCGCCGACTTCCATGCCGAGCACCCGGACATCCGCATCAACCCGGTCTATTCCGGCAGCTACCAGGACACCATCACCAAGGCCCTGACGGCGGTGCGTGGCGGCGATGCGCCGGAGCTGGCGGTGATCCTGTCCACCGACATGTTCACCCTGATCGACGAGGACGCCATCGTTCCCTTCGACGATCTGATCGAGGGCGAGGCGCAGACCAAATGGCTGGGCAGCTTCTACCCCGGCTTCATGGAAAACAGCCAGACCGGCGGCAAGACCTGGGGCATCCCGTTCCAGCGGTCCACCGTCGTCATGTACTGGAACAAGGAGGCCTTCAAGGAAGTCGGCCTCGACCCCGAGGTGCCGCCGCAGACCTGGGCTGAAATGACCGAATTCGCCCACAAGCTGACCAAGCGCGAGGGCGACGTCACCAGCCGCTGGGGCGTGCAGATCCCGTCCTCGGGCTTCCCCTACTGGCTGTTCCAGTGCCTGACCACTCAGAACGACGTCATCCTCGCCAATGCCGAGGGCAACAAGACCAACTACGACGATCCCAAGGTGGTCGAGGCGTTGCAGTACTGGGTCGACCTGTCGGTGAAGGAAAAGGTCCATCCGCCGGGCATCGTCGAATGGGGCACCACGCCGAAGGATTTCTTCGAGGGCAAGGTGGCCATGATGTGGACCACCACCGGCAACCTGACCAACGTGCGCACCAACGCCCCCTTCGAGTTCGGCGTCGCCATGCTGCCGGAAAAGGCCCGTCGCGGCAGCCCGACCGGCGGCGGCAACTTCTACGTCTTCAAGTCGGCCGATGAGGCGCAGCGCAAGGCGGCGCTGACCTTCGTCGAGTGGATGACGACGCCGGAGCGCGCCGCCCAGTGGGGCATCGACACCGGCTATGTCGCCGTCCGCCCCGATGCCTGGGAGACCAAGGCCATGCAGGACTACGTCGCTGGCTTCCCGGCCGCCGCCGTCGCCCGCGACCAGCTGCCGCACGCCGTCGCCGAACTGTCGACGCACGAGAACCAGCGTGTCACCAAGGCGCTCAACGACGCCCTCCAGGCGGCCCTGACCGGCGCCGAACAGCCGGAGGCGGCGCTGAAGAAGGCGCAGGCCGAGGCCGAGCGCATCCTGCGCGCCTACCACTGATCCTGTCCCGGCTCCGGCGGACCCGATCGCGGTCCGCCGGAGCTTCTTCTTTTCCCTTCGGCTTTTACGAGGCTTCCATGGCGCGCCGGATGGTGCATCTCTACGGCTGGATGCTGGTGTTCCCGGCGGTGGTGCTGCTGGCCGCCTTCACCCATGTGCCGGCGGTGGCGACCCTGTGGGCATCGCTGTTCACCACCGCCCGCCCCAACCGGCCGTCGCGGTTCGCCGGCCTGGATGCCTACCGGGCGATGCTCGACGATCCGGTGTTCTGGCAGAGCCTTGCCAACAACGCCGTCTTCGCCGCCGCCACCATTCCGGCCTCGGTCATCCTGGCGCTGGTGATGGCGCTGCTGGTGAACGGCCGGCTGCGCGGCCGGGCGGCGGTGCGGGTGGCGTTCTTCACCCCGACCGTGCTGCCGATGATCGCGGTGGCCAACATCTGGCTGTTCTTCTACACGCCGTCCTACGGCCTGCTCGACCAGATCGCCGGCCTGTTCGGCCTGCCGGCCACCAACTGGCTCGGCAGCCGGGAGACGGCGCTCGGCGCGGTGATCGCCGTGGCGGTGTGGAAGGAGGCCGGGTTCTTCATGATCTTCTACCTCGCCGCCCTGCAACAGATTCCCCAGTCGCTGCGCGAGGCGGCGGCGCTGGAAGGCTGCGGCCGGTGGACCTTCTTCCGCCGCGTCACCCTGCCGCTGATCATGCCGACCACCCTGTTCGTGCTGGTCAATGCCATCATCAATGCATTCCGCATGATCGACCACATCATCGTCATGACCCGCGGCGGGCCGGACAACACCACCAGTCTGCTGCTGTTCTACATCTACGAGGTCGGGTTCAAGTTCTGGGATACCGCCTATGCCGCCGCGCTGACGGTGGTGCTGCTGGTGATCCTGGCGCTGGTGGCGCTCGGCCAATTCGTCATCCTCGACCGCAGGACGCATTACCGATGACCCGTCCCGTGCCGCCGCTGGAAACCCTGGCCGCCTGGCTGCTTGGCCTGATCTGGGTGCTGCCGCTGCTGTTCGCGGTGTGGACCGCCTTCCACCCCACCGCCCATTCCGCCAGCTTCGACCTGACGGCGCCGCTGACCCTGGAGAACTTCGCCCGCGCGTGGGAGGCGGCGCCCTTCGCCCGCTACTTCCTCAACACCATGATCCTGGTGAGCGGCATCCTGATCGGCCAGCTGGTGCTGTGCACGCTCGCCGCCTATGCCTTCGCCCGCTTCCGCTTCTTCGGCGCCGACGTGCTGTTCGTGTTGGTGCTGGTCCAGCTGATGATCATGCCCGACATGCTGATCGTCGAGAACTACGCCACCATGCGCGGCCTCGGGCTGGTGGATACCATCGCTGCCATCGGCCTGCCCTACATCGCCTCGGCCTTCGGCATCTTCCTGCTGCGCCAGACCTTCAAGACGGTGCCGGCGGAACTGGACGATGCCGCCCGCATCGAAGGCGCCGGGCCGCTGCGGGTGCTGTGGCATGTCTATGTGCCGCTGGCGAAGCCGGTCTACATCGCCTATGCGCTGGTGTCGGTCAGCCACCACTGGAACAACTTCCTGTGGCCGCTGATCGTCACCAACAGCGTCGAGACGCGGCCGCTGACGGTCGGTCTGTCGGTCTTCGCCTCCACCGACCAGGGCATCGACTGGGCGGTGATCTCAGCCGCCACGCTGATGACGACGGCGCCGTTGCTGGTCGCCTTCCTGCTGTTCCAGCGCCAGTTCGTCGCCAGTTTCATGCGCGCGGGGATCCGCTGACGGCCCGGGGTCGCTTACTTACAGGCGCGGGAAAGCTTGACGCTGTTCTCGTCTAGCTCCGGCACCTGATCGAACACGGCGGCGGTGCTGATCACCTGTGGCCCGGCGATGCGCTTCACCACCTCTTCCACCCGCTTGCGGGCGGGCCCCTGCTTTTCCAGTTGCTCGCGGGTCAGGCGGTTTTCATAGAAGTCGATGACCAGGGCATCGAGGATGCGCGGCACCGCGTAGCAAGCATCCATGCGCCGGTCCGGGTTGGGCTCCAGACGGACCATGATGCCGGAATAGGTGGTGCGGTTGCGGGCCTCGTCCACCACCGGGATGAACAGCGGATCAAGCAGGATGAACTGGCCGGACATGGTTCCCGCCTGGTCGCGGCGGGGGCCGGTGTCCTTCTTTTCCTTCGGCGCCTCGGGCGCGCCGCCGGAGGCGGATAGGAACAGAGCGAGCACCGCCACCATCGCGGCGGCGGCCCGGCGGCCGAGAAGGGCTTCGTGCCCGGACGGCGGGCCGGGCCGCATGCGGCGGGCGGCGGTGCGTCGCGGTGTCACCGATCAGGCACCTTTCTTGGCGTCGATCTCGGCCTTCATCTGGTCGAAGGCTTCCATGGCGATGCCGCCGTAGACCGCCGAGGGACCACCGCCCATGTAGACGGACATGCCCAGCGTTTCGGCGATTTCCTCGCGCGTGGCGCCGTGGCGGGCGGCGGCGCGGGCGTGGAAGGCGATGCAGCCGTCGCAGCGGATGGCGACGCTGATGCCCAGCGCGATCAGTTCCTTGGTCTTGGTCGACAGCGCGCCCTCGGCGGTGGCTGCCTTGGCCAGACCGGAAAACGCCTGCATCACCTCGGGCGCGGCCTTGCGCAGCTCACCCATGGCGCCCGTAACATCCGTCGCGAACTGGGGCCAGTCCTTGTACATGAGAATCTCCTCATATGCGATGCCATTAGGCGGCACAGCATGACGGAGTCGCCGACGCAAGGCAAGTGAGCCAAGCTCACCGTTGCGGCACCGCCTGGGGCGGGCGTGGCGTATCGGGGCGTAAGGTGGGGCGGCTCTTGCGGCGCCGCCGTCGCTATGCCATGAAAACCACCCCGCTGCCGGAACGTCGCCATGAACCCTCTCATCCGCCTCGTCGATACCCTCGTCCGCCTGAAGGGCTATCAGGTCCGCCGCGACAACGGCCTCGGCCTCGGCGGCATGCGGATGGTGCGGCGGGCGCTGGACGACGGACAGGCGGGCGAGGCGGTCGCGGCGCTGGAGGACCGGCCGCGTCCGGCGGCCCCGCCGGCCGGCGACCTCGATGCCCTGCACGTCTGCCTGCGCACCTGCCTGCGGGAGAACCGCAACGTCAACCCCAAGCCGCGCCTGACCGGCGGCAGCCTGGAGGACCTGACCCTGCGCTGCACCCTGTCGCTGGTGCGGTCGCTCAACCACGCCGCCCGCCACGGCGGCGGCCGCGTCAGCCTGCGGGTGCTGGACGACCGCTCCGACGCCGCCCCGCTCGCCCGCCTGCGGCAGGTGCTGGCGGAGGCCGACGCCGCCGTGCCGGTGGAGGTGGTGACCACCGCCGAGCCCGGCCAGGGGCCGTCACTGCACCAGCAGTTCGACTGGGCGCGGCAGCAGGACGGCCTGACCTATTTCGTCGAGGACGACTGGCTGCACGAGACCGACGGCGTGCTCGCCATGTGGGACTTCTACCGCGACATGGCGGCGCGCTGCGGCAGTCATCTGGTGATCGCGCCGCAGGAGCACGGCTCGCTCTACATGGATCATCCGCCATCCTACATTGTGCTTGGCCGCGACCGGCGCTGGCGCACCATCCACAACGCCACCCATACCCTGTTCACCCACGGCCGGGTGGTGCGCGAGCAGTGGGAGTGCTTCGAGAACACCCGTTTCGTCGGCACCCGCAAGCGGGCGCTGGGCAGCGAGCGGCAGACCACCAACCGGCTGTTCGACCGCATGCCCGCCTTCAGCCCGCTGGCCCCGGCCGCCGTGCACCTGCAATACGACGAGATCCTGCCGCCGTTCTTCGACTGGCGCCCGCTGTGGGAGCGCAACGACGTGTCCCATCGCGTTGCCGCCGATAACTCCGCGCCGGCCGGCTGAGCGGCGGGCGGACGGACGCGCGATCATGACCCGGCGGCTGCTGTTCATCACTTCCAACCAGATCGGCGACGCGGTGCTGTCGACCGGCGTGCTCGCCCACCTGCTGCGGCAGGAACCGGACCTGCGGGTGACGGTGGCCTGCGGCACGGTGCCGCAGCAACTGTTCGCCGCCGTTCCGAACCTCCACCGCCTGCTGGTGGTCCGCAAGCGCAAGCGGGCCGGCCATTGGCGGGAGCTGTGGCGGCAGACCGTCGGCACCCGCTGGTGGCGCATCGTCGACATGCGGCGCTCCGCCCTGCCGTGGCTGCTGTGGGCGCGGCATCGCCAGTCGGTGCCGAAGATCGACGGCCTGCACCGGGTGCAACTGGCCGCCGCCGCCCTCGGCCTTCAGGATGATCCGCCGCCGCCGGTGATCTGGGCCCGGCCCGAGGACGAGGCGGCGGCCGAACGGTTGCTGCCGGCCGCCGGCGGGCCGGTGCTGGGCGTCGGGCCGACCGCCAACTGGCCCGGCAAGTCGTGGCCGATCGACCACTGGATCGACCTCACCCGCCGCCTGACCGCCGCCGACGGGCCGCTGCCGGGGGCGCGGGTGGCGGTGTTCGGGGC